>DAOOIV010000170.1:6033-7621 GCA_035384605.1 Phycisphaerae bacterium | reverse complement strand
CGGGCTGGACGTACACGGTGACGGATTCAGTGACCGGCCTGCCGATTGCCGGGGTGGCTGTTTGGGCGACTACGGATTCAGCGGGCGTGAACATCGTGGCCTATGACACGACGAACGAGAGCGGGCAGGTGACGTTCTACCTTTCGGCGGGCACGTACTACATCTGGCGACAGAAGGCTGGGTACACGTTCGATGATCCCGATCAGGAGGTCGTAAGCTGATGGCTGGCAGCGGAACAGGCACACCGATTTCGGTAGTCTCTTTGTTCGTAGTCGAGACCGGTTCTGGTCTAAGCACGGCCAACAGCTACCTGTCGGTGGCGGACGCCGACACGTACCACAGCAATGTCACGCGGTCGAGTGACTGGTCGGCGGCGACGGCGGCGGTCAAGCAGAACGCCCTGATTGTGGCGACGCAGTACCTGGATGTCCGGTACCAGGGCAGGTGGCGCGGCTACAGGAACAGTTCGGCACAGGCATTGGCGTGGCCCCGGTGCTCGGTGGAGGACGACGATGGGTACTTGCTCGATTCCGCGTCGCTGCCCCAAAGACTCAAAGATGCTTGTGCGGAGATGGCCTTGCGTGTGGTGCTTGGAGACGACCTGCTTGGTACGGTCACGGAGACGGGCGAAGTGGTGTCGGAGTCGGTGTCGGTCGGGCCGATTTCGGAATCCAAGACTTACGCGGGCGGCAAGCCGTATGGGTACGAATACCCCAAGCTCGATGCGTTGGTTCGCGGGTTGATCGAAATCGGCGGGTCGGTGATTCGAGGTTGATATGGCGATCACGGCGGCGAAGGCGCTGGAGTTGCTGACGAAGTACGGGGCTGATGTGGTGTTCCGGGTGTATGAGGCGTCGAGCTATGACCCGGCGACGGGCAAGCGGACGATGGGGACGGCGGCGCAGCACACGGTCAAGGCGGTGGAAGAGCATCGCAAGGACCAGGTGCCCGGATGGGCGGACATGGTGCTGTACGTGTCGCCGAGCGGGATGGAGTTTGTGCCGGCGGTGCTGATGGAAGTGGTGTACGCGGGCAAGACGTGGGTGGTGGTGATGGTCAAGCCCACGACGTTCAAGGGCCAGACGGTGCTGTACGAGTTGGCGGTGAAGGCGGTGGCCTGACTTTTTTTCTGTGGCGATGCCTCTGAACGATGGCGTGTAGAAGTGAATGCAAATCAGTTCAATCTGTCGTTGAGGAACTTCGCGGCCGTGGAGGTCCCGAAGAAGATCCAGCAGATTCACCAGAAGGTGGCACTGGAGGCTCTGAAAAGTCTGGTGATGAAGACCCGGGTCAGGACTGGAAGGGCGCGGGGCAACTGGCAGGTGGAGAACAACAACCGCCCGGAGACGGCCACGATGGACACAGACCCGGACGGCTCATCGACGATCAAGAATGGGTCCGGGGTGATTGCCGAAGTCCGGCCGTTTAGTGTGACGTATATCACTAACAACGTGCGATACATCGTGTTCCTGGAAGATGGACGAGGCACGTTTGCCGGTGACCACATGATGGCTCGCACGATCGAAGAGATCAAGAGGATGTTCCGGTGACGTACACGCAGATTCACAACGCGATTCGCAGTCGGTTC
>DAOOIV010000170.1:0-5933 GCA_035384605.1 Phycisphaerae bacterium | reverse complement strand
TCTGCCCGTTCGAGGCAGAGCACCAGGCGTAGAAGGGAAACGATATGAGTGACACATCGAGAGTTCAACTGGCATACGTGGCCGAGTCCAGTTTTGGCGTCCAAAAGACCGGCAAGAAGTTGCAGGTTCTGCGGATCACGGGCGAAAGCCTCAAGCAGGACGTGGCTGCCTCCCAGAGCAACGAGATCCGGTCGGATCGACAGATTACGTCGATTCGACGGTCGAGGATCACGGCGTCAGGCGGGATCAACTTCGAGCTGAGCTACGGGACGTACGACGAGATGTTGGCGGCGGCCCTGATGGATTCTGCGTGGAGCAGTCCGGTGGAGGTGGCGAAGAACGCGACGGTCTCTGCGGTGGCGTCTGGCAACAAATTCACCGGCACGTTCACTGCGCCGACGGTTGGCGAGTGGATCAAGGTCAGTGGATTCACCAATGTTGCCAACAACGGCTATTTTAAGGTGGTGGCCGGCAGCACCTCGGAAATCACCGTCTCTGGAGGGACGCTGGTAGACAAGGCCAGTGCAACCGGGATCACGATCACACAGGGCGGCTCGATCGTCAACGGCACGGCGTTGGAGACGTTCAACCTGGAACGCAAGTACGAGGACCTGACCACTGAACTGTCGCTGTTCCTGGGTATGGCGATTAACAACCTGTCGCTGAATGTCCCGGTGGAAGGCGAGATCACCGGGGGCCTGGAGTTCTTGGGGCACAGCGAAAGCTCTGAGACGGCGTCGGGCGGTACGGGGTACGACGCGGCGACGACCACCGAGCACATGACCGCGCTGGATGTCCAGAACCTGCTGGAGAACCAGGCGGCGATGAGCATTCGGTCGTTCACCCTGAACCTGAACAACAACCTGCGTCAGCGGGCCATTGTGGGAAGCTCGGGCGTGTTGAGCATCGGATCGGGCCGGTGCATCGTCTCGGGGACGCTGGAGGCGTACTACGCCAGCAAGACGATCTACGACAAGTACCTCAACGGCACGGCGACAGCGTTGGCGCTGCTGCTGCAAGACCCGGCGGGCAACGGCTATGTCCTGGACCTGCCGGCGGTCAAGTACACGGCGGGCGAGCGGCCGGCTCCGAGTGCCGACGACGATGTGATGATGACCCTGTCGTGGGCGGCGCACGCACACGCCACGGAGAACGTGACGATTCGGATCGTACGATTCCCGGTGGCTTAACCTGAAAGGACATGAAGCATGAAGCTGAGCGCCATACGCGCGGACTTGGACAAGGAGTTGCAGGGGGCATGGGTTCCGTATGCGGGCGACATCGTCCTGAAGATCGCCCGTTGGAACAACGAGCGGTGCCAGGAGGCGTACCGCAAGCTCCTGGAACAGCGCAAGGTGCTGCTCGATGCCAAGGAGTTGACGGACGAGCAGCGGATCGACGTGCAGAAAGAGGCGGCGTCCCAGACGATCCTGCTGGACTGGAAGGGCGTCGAGGACGACGACGGTCAGCCGATCCCGTATTCGAGCGGCACGGCGCTGGAGTGGTTCCGGGACAAGGAACTGTGGCGGCTGTGGAACTTCGTCTTTGTGCAGTCCCTGGAGGAAGAGAACTTTCGCAAGGAGCAGGTCCGGGATGCGGAAAAAAACTCGGTGACGTCCTGAGATGGCAACTCCAGTGGGGGCCATACATCGGGACGCTGAGACAACGGGCGGCCAAGGGCTTGCCGACGCCGGCATGGGACGACAGGCCGCAACTGCGGGAAGAATGGGCGTGGGTCTATGATGGATTTCTGGTGCTGTCCAAGCAGAGACAGGCAGGCTTCGGGGCCAATCCGATCTCCGTGGCCGATGTCTGCGCGTACCTCGACTTGGTCGGCATCCGGGAGACGGGGCAGCGAATCGTGTTTCTCGAGCTGGTCGTCGGTTTGGATGAGATAGCGAGGCAGTGGCATGTCGAACATTCGCGAAGAGACGCTAAGCCTAAAGATTGATTCGACCGGCGCGGCAACCGGCGCGAGAACGTTTACGGGGGCGACCACGGCGGTTCAGGGTGGGGCCACCAAGGCGGCTGTGGCCGTGGCGGGACTGGCGAAGAACCTTGGCGGACTCTATCTGGCGTACAAGACGCTGGGCACGATCAAGCAGTCGGTCCGGGACTTTGCGGCGTTCGAGCGGCAGATGGCCAACGTCTCGACCATGCTCTATCGCGACGGGGCAATGAAGTACCTGCCGGCGTACAAGCAGCAGATTCGCGAGTTGGCGTTGGAGTTTGGTGAGGGGACAGAGACCCTGAGCAAGGGTCTGTACGACATCCTGTCGGCGTCGATTGACGCCTCTAAGGCGATGGATGTGTTGACCGTGTCGTCGCGTGCGGCGCAGGCGGGATTGACGACGACGGCGGTGGCGGGCGATGCGATTACGACGATCCTCAATTCGTACGGCCTGTCGGCGGACTATGCGGGCAAGGTGTCGAGCGACCTGTTTGAGACGGTCCAGCGGGGCAAGCTGGTCTTTGGTGATCTGGCGTCGGAGATCGGCTTGGTGGCGGCGGATGCGGCGTCGGCGGGGGTGTCCCTGGAGGAACTGCTGGCGGCGGTGGCGACGTTGACCAGGGGCGGGTTGAGAGCGCCGTTGGCGGTGACATCGCTGAGGGCGCTGATTAACGCCTTCCGAAAGCCTTCGGAGGAAGGCAAGAAGGCGGCGGCGGAGCTTGGGTTCGAGATGAATGTCACGACGCTGCACGCCCAGCAGTTGTCGGGCATGTTGCGCATACTGGCAAAGGCGAGCAATGAACAACTGGCGGCGATCTTCCAGAACGTGCGCGGACTGACGGGTTTGGCGGTTGCCCTGGAGCAGGCGGGGGGCGTGGCGGAGGATGTCGGCTACATCATGGAGTCCTCTGGGGCGGACCTGGAAGCCTACAGCAAGATGGCGGATACGGCCGCCAAGCAATTCGAGCGGTATCACGAGGCCATGAAAGACGTCCGCGTCACGATCGGCGAGGCGTTCGCTCCGGCGCTGGCACGCGGTTCCAAGGCGATGGCCGATTTCGTGAAGGACAATCAGCGGTTTCTGGAGAGATTGGCGAGTGACTTTGAAGAGGGCGCGGAGTTCACCGCCGGGGTGATTTGGGATGCGTTCGAGTTGATGGCGCAAGCGCCGGCGGCGTTCCTGGAGAAGCTGGAACAGGTCAAGAAGGCGCTGGATATTCTGCCGAGTTCGGCACGCATGCCGATCGTGGACCCCACAGACCCATTGGGCGGCAGTGCTCGGGGGGACTATGGCTGGGCTGACCAGATGATCCGCGATGCGGCGGCCGGTAATGCCGGCCCGGTTGACTTCGGCCCGTTGCTGAGTCGTGCCAACAAGCCGAACAAGCGAACGAAGCCCACCTTCACGCCGCCGGGGGGGCCTACGGTGGAAACCGGGATGCCCACCTACGGTCGACGGGTTCGGGAAGAGGGCCTGATTGGCGGCGAGGGGGCGGAGGAACTGTCCGAATCGACGCTGGACGCCCGCGACAAGGTGGACCGGCTCAATGCCGAACTGGTCAAGGAAATGCAGATCATCGGCCACCTGGAACACAGCCACGAGCGGGCGGCGAAGATGGTGGAATACGAGGCGGCGGTCATGGAGGCGTACGGCAACGGGACCGCTGAGGCGAGAGCCAGGCTGGCTGAGTACAACGAAGAACTGGATCGCCTGGAGAAGCGCAAGCGGCTGGTGGAGTTGGGGGAGCAGTTCGGCGATACGTGGGGGCGGGCCTTCGAGGATATCGCGGTGGGGGCGCAGGATGCCCGGCAGGCGCTGGATGCCCTGTGGAGGGATGTGGCCCGGATGATCCTCCGCCAGCAGATCACTGAGCCGTTGTCCAGGAGTATCAGCAGGGCGTTCGTGGACTACTTCGGTGGCACGCCGGCGGCGAGCGATGTGCCGATGGGGGCGGCGGACATCAGCTACCAGACGCCGGTGGCACATAGTGGGTGGCGGGTTGGAACAATGCCGCCTTCCGTGAGGGATGTTCCGTGGAGCGTGTTCGCTGGTGCTCCCCGGTTGCACAACGGTCTTCGGTGGGACGAGTACCCGGCGATCCTTCAGAAAGATGAAGTGGTCACTTCAGCCGCCGATGCACGCGCCGGTCGCAACGTGACCCTGCCGCAGCCGGTGTTCAACATCCAGAACCAGTCGTCCGCCCAGGTGGAGGCGCAGCAGACGGGGGTGCAGTTCGACGGCCGACGGATGATCGTGGGCATGGTGCTCAAGGACAAGCGCAACAACGGCCCGATGGCGCGGGCGAATCGGCGGAGGTAGCCCATGGCGCAACCTGTGTATCCCAATCTCGGTGTCAACCCGGATGAAGAAGGGTTTGTCCGCGAGCCGGCTATGGACCCAACGCAGCGCAGTCCATTGGAGGACGGGGCCTACGTCGTGATGAAGACCAAGACCAAAATTCCCCTGCGATGGTCCTTTGTCTACAGCCAGTTGAGCAACACGAACAAGGAGAAGCTGGACGACTTCTGGGAGGACGACGCCGGCTGCGGCGCGGTGCCGATCAAGTTCACCGATCCGACCAACAGCACAGCGTACTTCGTGCATTTCACGGACAAGCCGAGATCCACCCTGGAAGGCGACGGGCAGGCCACGTGGCGGGTGGAGATCAACTTCCTTGAAGCGATAGGGACGTACACGTAATGCCACAGATGCCAGCCAATCTGACGGCGCTGAAGAACCAGCTTTCTCAGCCGGGGGCGTGGGTGTGGCTGTTGACGGTGACGCTGCCCGATAGTGGCGGCACGTTGCGGTATGCGGCCAATACCGAAGACATCAGCTACGGGGGCCATACGTACGCGGCGTTCAATTTCTCCATCGGTGGGTTCACGTGCGATTCGGAGGGAGAGATTCCCGAGGTCACGATGTCTGTGACCAACGTTGGGTACGTGCTCCAGGACTACATGCGGACGTACAATGGTTTGATAGGGGGGACGATCAGCTTTGTGCAGGTCAATACGAACTACCTTGCCGAGGACTACAGCGAGGACGCGGTGACCATGACCATTGTGGGTACGGAGAATCGCTGGCCGGATGTGTCGTTCACGCTGGGCGTGCCGTCGTCCGTGCGGTATCGGGTGCCGGAGGATCGGTTCAACCCGCACAGTTGCAGGCACAAGTTCAAGTCGACGCGGTGCGGCTACACCGGGGCGTTGACTACGTGCAACCGCAACCCGGACGATTGCGTGGCGAGAGGGATGTTCCCCGGTAACTATGGAGGCCCGTTGAGTCTGCGGAGAGAGGCGGTGCGGTACGCATGATCCGGTTCACGCTGAAAGAGCTTGATGCGATTCTCGCAGACTTCCTGGGCAAGCCCTATCGGCGCATGGCAACGGGGCCGGACGCCTATGACTGCTATGGGCTGGTCAAGGCGTTCATGTCCCGGATCGGTGTCGACATCCCCGAGATCGGCAAGGTGGACCCCAAGGACTCCCGGCCGGTGTACGAGCAGCAGCAAACAGACTACGTGCGGCTGGACTGGCCGAGGCCGTGGTCGCTGGTGACCTTTTCGGGCAAAGACCTCAACGCGCATATCGGCGTGGTGCTGCCGAATGACAACCTGTTCCTGCACTGTCCGGGCCGGGCGGCGGGCAAGGTGATCGCCGAGCCTCTGTCGCGTCGGCCGTGGCGGGACACGATTGACGGCTACTGGTGGCCTCGCAACTACCTCGAAACGGTTATCATGCTCACGCCGATGACCACGAAACAGGCGTGGCAGTTCGTGCGGTGCGATGGGCGGAATCTGCGGCAGATTATCGAGCAGGACATCACCGAGGGTCGGGACGTCCAGGTGCAGGCGTTCCTGGAGGGCGAGTTGGTGGAGCCTGGCGATTGGGATTTGGTGCCGGGTCCGGTCAATCAGCTTGTGATTCGACCGGTCATGGGCGAAGGCGATCAGGCGTTGATGATCGGCGGGATGCTGGC
>DAOOIV010000169.1 GCA_035384605.1 Phycisphaerae bacterium | reverse complement strand
TTTTGAAGGGGGGTATGCTACCGGCAGATCGGACCGATGGGGTCTGAACGGTTACCACGTGATCATAGTCCCCTCTGCGTTCGCAGCCTCATCGGTAGCCGCAATGTCCGGATAACCCTCGCGCCGAAGGATAACCTGACAGGTAGCGTCAAAGTTCTCACCAGTGACCTGAACACCACCTAGAGTGCCGTTGTTGGCACCGTACGTGGGGCTTACGCTGGTGATGGCCGGTTCCCCCGTGCAGGTCGGCTGAGCCTGTGTCAGAACAAGAGCATCAACGTGGGTCGCGGTAATCACCCAGCCACCCGGGCCGCCTGTGTCAAAGCCCCAACTGACGGTAACCTGAGATGCGGTAGGGGTAGCCCGCAAGTCAAATGGTTGCCAGGTGTTTGTGTTTCCCGTTTCAAAACGCACAAGGACCGGAGCGGTGTCATCTGCCCCATCATGGATCTGAACGAAATGCATATATGGACACCAAGAACTGCCCGCGACTGCTCCTGTAAGCCGTACTTCAAGGCCGGGCGTCACCGTCACCGCTTGATAAATGGACGCTTTTCTGCTGGGGTTATCTCCAACATCGGTGCTACCGTGGTGAGCACCTTCGAATTCGCCGCTGGAGGGCATGTGTGTCGTGCCGTCATAAAGACAGTTGTTTGTGGTGGCCGACTTAGTCCAGCCTTTTCCGCTGGCACAAGGCGAGGAGCCACCAGCCTCGAAATTCCCGTTCACCAGCAGGTTCTGTGCGAAAACCCCCGACGGCAGGGCGAGCAGAATCGCCCAAACAGCTACTTTCTTCATGTTCAACCTCCTCCAAGTTTTGTGCCAAAACGGTAAACACTATATCGTATGCTGATGCAACTCTTCGTACCCCCCGCAATCCACCGCAACGGCTAATTGCCGATACGCCCGCATCAACGCACTTCGCACAGACAATGCATCTTGCCGCACAGGCGGCGAATCGACGATCCTGCCTGGCGACGACCTGATGGAAACCCCACGCGAATGCTGCGAGTAACATCCCGCACCGCCAGGCGCGATCGCCCTCCCCACACCCTGTGACTTTCTCCGCGGCTACACCAACCTCGGGACCGGAACTCCTACCTCCCCCCCTGCGTAACCAAGCGGCTCTAACCAATCCCATTCGCGCGCCGGGACGGCGCCCCTCGCATGACTACCTTCGGCCAAACTCCTCACCTCCTAGTCAGCCGCGATTGGTGATTCTAACTGTGCTTTATTCTAAACAAGCGAAAACACGTCTGTCAATCAGAAAAACGACAAATCCGACGTTTTCTGATTCGATCTGACACATTAGCGACCCTCGTATACATGATGCAGGAATCCGTGGCCCCCAGGGTTATGCCGGTGCTTTAGCCCCTTCCGCCGTCTGATGCGCGCATATTTGGGGCTCCGCCCAGCCGTTTTGGTTACGGCCTTCAGCTCCCATCAGACGCCGCTCGCCCCCGACCGGATTCCCTAGCCCCAAGTCCCGCAAATTTGGGGTCGGAACCTCGCTCGATTGACCCGGGACGAGACGGCGCTTACCGGGAGAGGCCAAACCTAGCGATATTCTCGAACTGGAACGCGTACAAGTCGCAGCCGCGTATGACGAACCGCAGCTTCAGCGGCCTACCGGCCAAAGTATGAACATCGCTGTTGCCCTGCCATGAGACGGTCCGGTTGATCTCGTTGCAGGTGTGGATGAGGTCGCACTCCTCGACCGAGAACCCGTCGATCGCCCGGCCGCCGGGATCAAGGATTCCAACCCTCGCTGTCCCGGTAGCCGAGGTATCGATATTGACCACCAGCCTGTTGCCCTCAAAGATCAGCGTCGGCGTCACGAATTCGCCGCCGCTGTAAGCCGCCCGGGCCGAAACGAAACCGTCCCGACGGGAGATGAGACGGCTGATAACCGCCACGTTCCGACTCGCCCCGAGGCCCTTTTCGGTCAGGATACGCTTGTTGCGCTCATCTCGATCCCAGCCGTGCAGCCAGTCTCCGCCCCGGTAGTAGAGGAACATCTCCCGGCCGGTGGTATCCGGCACCAGACCCCAAATGACCCGCGCACAGCCCCAGTCAAACTCGCCCCTCATCCCCAGCGGCACAAACGGACGCCGGTCATATCGCTCCCATTTGATCCCGTCCCGGCTAGCGGCAAACTGACTGTCCAGCGGTCCGGCGTTGGCTGGACATTCCTTCGTAAACTCCGGCAACATGCCGGTGTAGTGGTAGTAAGCTGTTGGGAACATGTAATAGGCATTGGCCGCCCACGGATACTTGACGGCCGCGCTCATGTAAAAGTCCACCATCGGTACGCCGTCTTCCATAAGATCGTTTTCATCCGGCTGGAAGACCACCTGCATCTGCTGCACGGGAGGAAAACCGCCGAGATGATCGGACTCGCCCCGGGCAATGGTTCGAGCACGGCCCTTTTCCTTCGGCCGGTTGTAACGAACGTATGCGACGTACTTGTGAATCCGATCGTCCCAGAAGATGACGTTCTGCGAGTCCAGGTGATGGCTCTTGTCATCCGCCACGGCATACACCACCGAAGGGTGCGTCGGCTTCCAGTGGACGCCGTCGCCGGACGAGAACAGGTGCATCCCCCCATGCTCGCTCTTGACCCCGAACCGGACCGCCATGCGGTATTTCTCATCCGGCGGAGCATTCGGGTCCAGAAAGACCATACCGCCATCCTGCCCCAACGTGGTGCCGTTCGCGCCGTGCCCCATGACAATGTTGTTCTGGCGGTTGCCCTTGTACTCGATCAGACCGACAACGGGCTTTTCCCAATGGATCCCATCTTTTGATCGGGCATAGCAGATGGAACCTCGCCCGTGACCACTGTCCCACTGGACGGTATCCATGGCGTGGTACCACGCATGATAGGTGTCGCCCTCGTGCAGGACGCTGCTGTACGGGCCGATGCCGCCGCTTTCCCATTCGTGTTCGGGCTTGATGTTCATTTCCCCGCTCTTGCGGGGCGGATGAACCACGAGCTCAATGCTCTTGGCCTCGGCAAGAAACGTTCCGTCGATGAACACCTGCCGCTGAGAACCGATGCGAATCGGGCTCTGGCCGGCTGACTGCGCCGTGGCTGTGCCGCCGAATACACACAATCCGGCCACCGCAACCAGGAATATGATTTCGCTTCGCACGCGAGCATATTGATGCATTGAATCACCCTTTCGTTTCGTTTGCCGTCCCGTTGCCCGCCACAACGGAACAAGAGTCAAGTGAAGTCCTTGCCACGCAACTCGGCGCGGGTATTCTAACGCGGTTCCCCTGACGCCGGAATCAACCCCCACCCGCCGACGGATCGCGACAAACCACGCTCGCAAATCGGGACCGTTCGTGCCGAATCCCTGCCCGGATCTCAGAGTCAGAGTGCTATCGCTTGAGTGAAGGACCTTCGGTACAATCCCGTGAAGCCGGTGTGCAATGAAGACAGGACATGGTCGAAATCCGCGCAGCGGATGAGACCTGCCGACGGCTCTTGAATCGATCAGGCTGAAGGAGTCTTTCATGAAACGGTATCTGTTGGCAAATGCGTTCATCAATCTCTGCGTAACCATTGCAGCGGCGGCTCCCGCCCCGTCTCAGCCCGTGTCTCAGGAAGAAGCGCTGAACTGGACCCGGCATCTGGTTCCACTGCCCAAGAGAATCGAGTTTCTATCGAAGGTACAGGTCCCGGTGAACCAGATCGGGATTACCCTGCGCGACGACAAGGAGCCTTTGGCTGTTCAGGCGACCAGGGAGCTGCATGAGTGTCTCAGGGCGCCACAGCGCCCCGCATCCGATGCCTCAATCCACTTGATCCTGAAGGTCGACCCCCAGGAATCCGCTTTGGCGAGTCTTCCCAATCGCGACCAGGCCTATCGCATCATCCCAACCGAAGGCAGCGGCCTGCTGCTGCTCGGAGGCGGGCCGAGAGGACTGTACTACGCTGCCAAGACGATGCAGCAATTGATCAAGCCCGGGCTGACCGAGGATGGCGCTGCGATTCCGCTGGTCAGCATCACCGACTGGCCGGATCTGGAAGATCGCGGATTGTGGGGTGGCGACAGCTCGGAGCAGATCCGCTGGATGTCGGATCGGAAAATGAACTACGACGAGCAGATCTCAACCACCGGCGTCGATGAGAACAAGCAGTGTTTCGTCCGTTATCCGCCGTACAAACAAAGAATGATCGATGAGGGGCCGATCTACGGCGTCAACCCTGTTCCGGTCGTGCTGCACCTCGAGCAACTTGCGGGTGGCGGCCTCTTCAAGGCATATCCCGAGCTTCAGGGCAAGGACGCCAAGCCCGGTGCCATCTGCTACTCGAATCCCATCTTCACGGACCTGCTGACCCAGTGGCTGCTGCTTTGGGGAGAAAAGCCCGGCGTGCGCGAAGTCGACGTCTGGATGACCGAGAATCTCGGCGGACAAAAGGGCTGTCAGTGCGACAAGTGCGTCAAGCAAGACCGCAACGTCCTGGAAGCCCGGGTGATCGTCGCGGCCTGGAAAAAGGCGCGTGAAAAGCAGCCGAACCTTGGCCTGCGCGTCCTGACCAGCGAGGAAACCGAAAAAAGCAACCCGAAGGTGTTCGCCGAACTGCCGCCGGAGGTCAAGGTGTGGTACTACCACAGCCTGTTCACCTACAACACCAGCGAGAAGCCGATGATTCGCCCGTATCTGGTCGAGACCGCTCGCAAGGGCCGCTGGATCGGTGTGTGCGCAAACACTTGTGCTCTTGTCGGTTGCTGGCAGCCCTTCACCGGAGCACACTTCATGCATTACCGCATGAACGAATTCGTCGACAAGAAGCTCTCGGGTTTCCTCGGCTACGCCGTCCCGCGGATCCGGCATGTAGCCTTCAACACCGAGGCGGCGGCCGAGTGGGGCTGGAACGCCAAGGGCCGGTCTCCGCACGAGTTTGCCCTCTCGTGGGCGGTTCGACAGGGCATGAAAGACCCGCAGAAGTTTGCCGAATGGTCCGACACACTCGGGCCCGTCGCATGGGACGTCTACGGCAGCGAATGGCCCGCCGGCGAGAAGCGCAAGACGCCCGGCAAGGTGGCCGACATGCTCAAACAGGGCAAGCTGCCGGATCTCGGCTACGTCTTGTGGGACGTGTACCCCACTCCCTGGGGCGATATCAAAACCGCGGAGCAGCTCGATAGCGACGTCGCCCACGCCGAGCGAGCGGTCACGCTTGCCCGTGAATTGGGCGAAGAGGTGCTCATTCAGGAAAGTCTGGTCGTGCAGGGATACATCAACTCGCTCAAGGCTCTCTGGATACTGAAACAGCTTGTCACATCAGGCGGCGTCGCTGATCAAGACAAGGAGTCCGCCAGGCGATTCTTCAAGATGTATCTGGACAGCCTTGATCAGGCCGGGAAAGCCTTGACAGCCTGGGAGGCCGCCCTGCCCGGCAAAGGCGACCGGGAGGGCATTATGCGAGAGTCCGTCGAACTGGTCGACGGCATGATCGGCGAAATGGCCGCCGTGGCGGCTGAGTTGGGGTGCTCGCCCCGGTAACCTCCGGTTCTGAATCAGTCCCTCCTCCGTCGGCGCGACGGCTTCTTGAACCTGCATGCCGTGCAAAGGGTGTCTGCCGCCCGCCTCGCCGGCCGCGCGAACAGCCCGTCACCGCCGGTTGTCACGCCTCACGGCCATCGGCTATGATGCCGTCCGGGATTCGTCGTCGGGCCAATTCATGCGGCGACGACCTGCACCGAGCAAGGTACGTGCAGAATGTGTTCTCACAACCAGGAGCGCGCCTATGTGTCATCACTGCCTCAATTCGTGTGACGGTTTCTCACGTCGGGAAATGCTCGCGTCCGCCGCCGGAACGGCCATCATCGGCGGCCTGCTTGCGCGCCAGGTCCAAGCTGCCGGCGCGGCCGCCTCGCGACCGGCGACAAACCGGGAAATGCCCGAGGTCCGCGCGGTTTTCATTCGACCTAAGCAGGACTATTGGCTCGGCTGGCCCGGCACGGCCTGGGACAAGAACATGTGCGGCCCGTTCATGAACAAGTGCAGGCAATTGGTCGGCCAGTTCGCTGCCGACATGAAGATCCGTTTGACCTGGGCCGACGAGCCCTTACACGACGATGCCGCAACTGACAAGTTCGTCGCTGCGGCCAAGGCCGACAACCTCGATGGCACCATCGTCTTTCCTCTGCATTTCCAGAACTGGCCCCAGGTGGCCAAGATCGCCGATTCCGGAATACCGACCATCATCTTCGCCCCGCTGGGCGTGTGTTTCACCGGTCACATCCAGAAGATCGCCAAACAGGCGGGCGTGTACCTGGCTTCCTGCGCCGACTTCGACCTCAACCCCGTCCGCTTCGGCCTCCGCATGGTTCGCGCGCACCACGATATCCGCCGGACCAGGATCGCGGTCCTCGCTGGCACACAGAACAAGGAACAGGTCCTCGAACCGCTCGGCTTGTCGCTGAAGTTTCTGCCGCGGGAGCGATTCGTCGAAGCCCTGGCGACCGTTCAGGTGACCCCCGAGGTGCGGGCGATCGCCGACGACTATAAGAAAGCTGCTGCCAGGATCGTCGAGCCGACGGATGAGGATCTCCTCAACGCCGCTCGCAATTATGTCGCCGCTCGGAAGATCCTTCAGGAAGAAGATTGCCAGGGTATCACCATGGACTGCCTTGGCCTGGTCGCCGAACGGAAGATCCCGACGCCCCCATGCATGGCCTGGTGCAAGTTTCTCGACGAAGGCATCTCCGCGACCTGCGAGGCCGACATCCGACCGGTCATGTCTCAGGAACTGTGTCTCAAGCTCCTTGGCAAACCGGGCTTCGTCCAGGACCCGGTTCCCAACACGGTGGACAACACCTTCATCGGCGCGCACTGCGTTTGCGGGACTCGGATCTTTGGTTTCGACAAGGACCCGGCCAAGTTTATACTTCGCAGCCACGCGGAATCCGACCTGGGCGTCTCGTTCCAGGTCATCTGGCCGGAGGGCACGGACGTTACCGTGATGGAACTCATGGAGCCCGGACGTATGATCCTGGGGCAGGGCAAGGTGATTCGGAACTACGAAACGCCTCCGGCCGGCGGCTGCCGAACCTCGGTCGAACTGGAACTCGACGGCCCGGCCGACGTCCGCGACACGCAAGGTTTCCATCAGCTCTTCATCACCGGCAAGCACGTGCGAGACTTCCAGGCCTACGCCCAGATGTACGGCATCGTGGCCGAGCACATCTGATCGGAAGGCTTCACCCGAAGCTGAAACCCGCAGGCCGCCGCCGCACAGGTACCAGGCTACGGTAACGACATACCACGCCCCGTTCTCAATTCTCATCATTCCCCATCGTTGCGGTATACAACACCGGGGTGAACCCCCGATTGAACGATGGGAACGGGGTTCATCAGCTTGGTGAACCGGTTCGGCATGAAGTCGTTCACGGTTGCTCGCCAGACGCGGCATCGCGCACGCATGCGCTTTCTGAGCAGTCTCAGCGGGTCAGCGAGTACTAGCACTACAGCGCAAGGTGGTTGATTTGAACCAAGCTCAGGCCTCGTTACGCCCCCTGGCGCTATCAGAAACACGGGTCCGCCCGCCCAAGAGAGCGACTTTGCGCTGTAGTGCCAGCCCCTCGGGGGCTTGACAGCCATCATGGGCCTCACTAGGTCCTGTTGACATTCATTGTACCGGTTTTGGCGTCTTTGCCGATGTTGTTACGGATGTCACGGGCCATGGATGGTTCGTCTGGTTGGTT
>DAOOIV010000168.1 GCA_035384605.1 Phycisphaerae bacterium | reverse complement strand
GGATTCCGCCCGGGAGAGCATCCAAATGTCAAGAGTCAAGAGTTGACCCCGTACGCAGGTCAAGAGTTGACCCCGTACGCAGCCCTGGTTCCTGTGAACCACCCTACGAGGCAGTCCGGAATTCCTTGCCGCTCCTTATCAACTGTCAGCCTGATGTCGGTGCCACTGTCGGGTCTACACGCCTTCCTACGGTTTTCCTGACACCCGTCCCCCTAAGCGTGATACACAAAGAGGTGCAACGGGAAGTGGAGAGTTACTTGTACGGCGGAAAGATCTGGCAGTTTGCCGCCCACGAAGTTGGTCACGGGACGTACCCGTACCACAGCGAAGCAGCCGAGCATGCCGAAGGAGGACTCATGATCGAGGGAGGTCCCAAGTATGGGCCACCGGAACTACCTGACTTTGATCAACGGCGATTCCTGGCTCCTACCCTCGCCCGTTTCCGGTCTGCAACTCACTGGTGAGGACAAGGAGGACGAGATGAGACAATGGCACGGTTGCTCCAGCATGATGATGAGTCTCAGCGAGGGTTCAATGATGACACGGACTGCCGTTCTCGTGACCGGATACTGGACAGGGCTGTTCGTTCACCGCGGGATAGGCGGAGCCTATGGAATGCTGTGCCTGGGAGCATGATAATCGTTGTTCGGAGTCTACATCATGTTGATCAGTCCGTTTCTACAATCCGGCGGCAGCTTGACGCGATACCTCGTGACGATGTCATCACTTGCGATCACTTTCGATTCAACACGCGCTGCGGAGACGGTTGAGTGGTGGCTTGACACGAATGAAGTGATGGTTGGCGGACCCGTGTGCGTGACGTTTGCCCGGTTGCCGCAGCGTCTTTGGAGCGATGTCGAAGTTGAGGTGTCAGGCCATAGGCCATTCTGCCCGGACCTCCGCGGTGATGACCGTGCAAACGGCCAAGTGATTTGTCTTTTGTGGCAGTCATCTCCGGAGGAATGGATCGAGGCGTCTCCAGACATAACACACCTTCGTCGTACTCCTCTCTTCGGGGAGCCTGGCATCTCGACGATTTCGGTTGTGATCGCTGGCCAACGGTGCGGGGAAGACCGAGTGGAGGTCGTGCCTCTTGCCCCGAATGCTAAACCGGCCATCGACCTTCTTTACCCGGAGATCGATACGACCAACCCAGACCGATTCAAGAAGCTGGCGTGGCCGAGCGTCATCATCAGCTCCGGCAAGAAGGTTTCGGTCGCCGAGTTGAATTGGCTGAGGGAGTCCTATGCAGACATAACGCAGCATCCCGATTGGCGAGACATTGCCTCCGCGTTGCTCTGGCAATTCGAACTGACAACGCAACTCGATGAACTTGGCAATCGTGCAAAACCGAGCCAAGCCTCGCAGCAGGACGTTGTGGCCTACAGGGCCCGTCTTGCTGAGACCTTGACGGTGGACGACACAAACGAGTATCGCCGGATCGCTGCACTGGTGCGAGCAAGCTCGCCGAAAAGCCCCTTTGCGGAGCTGACCCTGACTTGGACTGAAGAAGGACTCCGCCACATCGAACGAGGACTCTATGGTTTTAAGGTCGACCTGCCCGCACCCAGCCGTCCGGTGACCACCGCCACCTCGGCAGGGACCAGTGAACCGCGAAAGCGAATCTCTGCCATCGTCCTGACGAGCCGCCCGGCAACACAACCAATTGCCACATCTCGGGCTGACGGCGATTTCCGCACCAGTGATCCTGAGGGGACATCAACCCGGATCGAGCTGACCAACAAGATCCGATCCACACAACCGGCAGCGCAACCGACAACGAAACCATCCGATGCGCCCACCAAGTAGGCCGCGCCGGCGGATACCCAGGAAGAAAACCCGCGAGGCGGCCGATACCGCCGTTTATCCGCGTCCATCTGCGCCGATCTGCGGACCGGAGGTGAGGCGATCGCCCATAGTAGTCCTCAGACGTCGGTTCTCCGTTGTCAGTCGAACCAGGTCGCCGAGCAATTAGCAATTCGGGGGACACCATACCTATTTCGATGTTTGTTTTGGTTTCCGGCCTGGTTTTTGGGGTGTGAGGATGCGGTTGAGGGTGGCTTCGAGTCGGGTGAGGAAGGCCTGGTTTCCCAGCGGGCGTCCGGTTCGTTCGTGGCGTTGGAAGCTGTCCCGGTTTCTGGTCCTTGGTAAGGGGGAGAGAGAGACACCCCCTTCGGCTCCCCATTGGTAACGGGGAGAGAAAACAGAGACCGTGGTCATCGAGACCCCGCGCGGCGTTGCGCAAGAGAAGGGAGGCCGGAGAGGAAAGAGGCCGGCCCGATGCACTGGCAGAACAGGTGAGCAGGAGAGCAGAAGAAGAGAGAACTCGCCGGGGCAAGAATGGGCCAACCGACCGTGAGATTGCACGGTTTGGTCCGTCGGGACCATGCTCACCCAAGGCGTCCGGCCTCAAGGCTGAACGTTGCGGGGCTGTCAACAGAGCACCCTCATGCCTCAGCTTTGCATCCGTCGGGGTCTTGAGCGATCATGCCACCTACCGGCTGCGCCACTCCCGTCGATGAAGCCGACCGGCTCTTGTCAGGGGGGGCTTCGTGGAGGTAAGGCCGCGTGAACTGCCGAAGAGGCCCTGGGCCCCGCGTCACGCCGCGAGCGTGTTCGTGTACAAAAACGCCCTGTGGATGGTTGCGGGCAACAACATGACATCGGATGTGTGGAAGCGGACTGGTGGCGAATAGCGAGCCGGATGTGGGAGATACCCGATGATGCGAAGAACAAGTCGAGTATTAGCCACAGGACTGCTGGGAATTCTGGCGATTGCGGTCCGAGGGGCAGAGACGGGCGTGCAGAGCGGCGCCGGCATTCACCCTTCGCTGCCTGCCGACTTCTTTCCCTGCGGGGCGATGCACATGAGCACCATTTCGCACTGGCAGCACTATCTGCCGCCGGTGGACGAGTGGGCGGCGTACATGGACAAAGACCTGGCCCGGATGAAGGAGGTCGGGCTCAATTCGATGGCCGCTCACGTGGACTGGTACGACATCGAGCCGGCGCCCGGCGAGTTCAACTTCGAGCGGCTGGACCGGCTGATGGATCTGGTCGACAAGCACGGCCTGCGGATCCTGCTGTGGCCCTGGCCTGAGCTACAGCCGGAATGGGTGGCGCGGCAATACCCTGATGGCCAGTGGCTGTCGGTGACCGACTTCAAGCCCGGCCCGGCGTGCTGGGACCATCCTGCGGTTCGAAAGCTGATCGACCGGTTCGTCAGAACGGTTGTGACGCGATACAAGGATCGGCCGTCGGTGCTGGCGTGGGACGTTGGGGCTGAGGCCGGCGTGTGGGTCTCGGCGGCAACGCCGGTCGACCGAACCGCCGCCGCCGATCTTTACTGCTATTGCCCGCATACGGCGGCGCGATACCGCGACTGGCTGAGGCAGAAGTATGGCGCGCTGGACAAGCTAAACGAGGTATGGGCCACGTACTACAAGGACTGGTCGGAGATTGAGCCGGTGCGTGTGGGAGCGTTCGAGCGGGCCCAGATCTTCTGGCTCGACTGGCGGCAGTTTATGCTCTGGAACACGGCGGAGTTTCAGCGAGTCAAGGCCGAGGCGGCGCGGGCCTGTGATCCCAACCGCCCGATCACCTGCCACCTGGGCGGCTGGGGCTGGGGCTACGTCCACAACTCGACCGACGAGTACCAGATTGGCAAGCATTTCGATTTCGTGGGCCTTTCGTTCTTCCCGTTCTGGCTCGAGAGAGGCCAAGCCTACGATTCGAGTATCGGCGGGATGATGCTCGACGGCGTTCGATCCGCCGGCGACGGCAAGCCCATGTGGGTCGAGGAACTGCAAGGCGGCCCGAGTATCTTCGGGCTGAGCTACCGGTCGCGATTCCCGACGCCTTCTGATATCAGGCTGTGGAACTGGCAGTGCGTTGCTCACGGTGCTTCGGGGGTGTTTTACTGGAACTGGCGGCCGGAAACGACCGGCATCGAGGCGGCGGGTTTTGGCCTGGTCAACTACGACGGCAGCCTCACCGATCGGGCGCGAGCGGCCGGCGAAGTCGCAAGAGATCTGAATCGCCATGCGAGCCGACTGCTCTCGAGCAAGCCGGTGCCGGCCCAGGTCGCAATCCTTTGCGATCCGCGGGTTTTCATCCAGGCGCACGGCGAACAGGATGCGGGGCTATATGTCGCCAGCGTACGTGGAGCTTATCGAGCCTTTTACCGAGCGAGCATTCCGGCCGACCTGGTGATTTCGGAACAGCTCATGAAGGCGGATCCGGCCCGATACAAGCTGATCTGTCTGCCGTTCGCGTACCTGCTGTCTCGTGAGGAAGGACAATGGCTGTCGAAATACGTCGAGCAAGGCGGATACCTCGTGGCGGGCACGTGGTGTGCACAGAAGGACGAGCGGACGTTCTTGTATGAAACCGTGCCGGGAGCAGGGCTCGCGGAGCTGTTCGGCTGCCGCGAGCAGGCATTTCAGACGATCGGCCAGGCATCGGCAACGCTTGTCGACGGCCGCGGCCTGATCACCTCGCTCAAACCCGGTGCCAAGCTGCCCGCCCAGCGCTATACGCAGCAACTCGAGTTGTTGCCCGGCGCGGAGGTGGTCGCCGAGTTCGACGACAAGAGCCCGGCCATGGTCGCCGCCCGCCGGGGTAAGGGCCGCACGCTGTATGCCGCGACGCTGCTGTTCCTTGGATATGACGCAACCGCGGACGGGAATCTGCAGAAGGTGCTTCTCGATGCTGCGTCGGCCGCCGGCATTGAGGCACCGATTCGTGTTCAGGCGCAGCCCGACGCCAATGAGGTTGTCGCCCGCGTGCTCGAAGGGCCCGGGGGCAAGACCGTCGTGATCGCGAACCACAGTTGGGCCGACAAGAAGGCTGACGTGACGATACCCCGCGCGGCAAAGGCCAGGGTGTTTGACCTGCTCAGTGGGAAAGACGTCGGAACGTCGGTCGATGGGGCTGCTGCCAGATTCTCGCTGCCCATTCCAGCTCGGCAAGCCCGCGCGCTGGCCGTGGAGTAAGAGATGTCGGTCCCCGGTGCCGCGTGTTGCAGGGCTTGGAGGGCGAGAGTGTTGAACGCGGCGCGGGGAACCTGGTTACCGGTCCCTGCCTGGAACAAGCACGAGGCGTGGTGCCCGCAGGCCTTTTCTATCCCCTTGCAGCACAAGACGATACGTTCGAAGAGCATGCTCGGTCCGCGTCCCCGGGTGACCGGGCGCTAAGCGAAGCCGCCGGCTCGAAAATGGCCTGAACGCGACAAGAAGCATCCCAGAGAAGACGGGTTGCAGTTAAGATGGACCTGTCGGCCGTGGAGGGGAATGGTCCCGTGGCAGGACCTTTCAATCATCTCTCCGCGCAGGTTTCAAGATCGGTTAGAGTCTGGCCAAGGTAAAGGATCAACATGAGTAACATGGACGCAACAAGCCGATGTCGCCCGCTCGGTGTGCTTGTCCTCGTGGTGGCTCTGTTGCTCCTGCTGCCGGGCCCGTCGGCGCCCGGAGCGGATCTTTCACTCGAAGCGGGGAAGAGGACATTCGCCCCCGGGGGACCCGCGGGCGGCGGATTGCGTTTCGGCAATCCCGTCTGGTCACCCGACGGCCGTCATCTGGCGATCTCCGACGATCACGGCGACGGTGTTTACCTGTACGATACCCAGACAGAGAGCGTTCTTCAGATCACGGATGCCCGGAGCAGCGGGTATGCGTTTAACTGGTCACCCGATGGAAGGCGGCTGGGATTCAAGCTGCTCATTTCGAAGGCGGGCAGTATCTTCCCGCTCCAAGCACCGGCGGTCTACAACCTCGATCAGCAGAAGCTGGTTCTTCTTTGCGAGCCAACGGTCAGGGCCGGTGTTCCTTCGTTTTCGAGCGACGGCCTGACCGCTTTCACCGTCGATCGGGAGCTGCGGGTGGTCAACCCGGCCGGCGAGATCGTCACCTCTTTGCCGCTGGGCCACTACGTCAATCTGGCGGTGATTTCGCCGGACGGCACTCGCGTGGCGTATAACACCGAGGATGACCAGGTTGCCGTGCTCCAACTGAGCAGCGGCAAAAGCACGCATTTGACCACCGGGCCGGATGCCCATTTCAAGCCCCTGTGGTCACCGGACTCAGAACGTCTGGCAGTCAGCACGATCACCGCGCGTCTGAAGTGCGTTGACCTTCAATCGAGGCAGGTGCACGACCTCGATGAAGGCACCGATCCATCCTGGGCACCCGATGGTCAGACTCTCTTCTATTCCAGAACGGAGAGGCTCGACGGCGCCAAGGTCATCGATTCGGACATCTACCAAATCGGATGCGACGGGAGCGGAAAACGGCGGCTGACCTGGGAGGTGGGCGAGCATGAAGCAGCCGCGAGGTTGTCGCCCGACGGCCGGGAAATGGCGTTTGTGTCACTGGTCACTGGCGAGCTCTATCGTGCCCCCGTTGGCCGACACGCGACCACGGACACGCAGGGCAAGGAACGCTCGACATATTCATTGAGTCCGAAAGTCAAACTGAACATACCGGCGGCGACCTTCGTCAAGCTCGATACGACCCGCTCGCCCCTGCAAGTTCATGCTGCTTCGGAACAGCCGCCAGTGATCACCGCCGACAACCCGGTCACCCTGCTGAGAACAGTTCCCTACGTTCACCAGGTCTACGACACACCCGACGATTTCAACGGCCACTGGGCGTGCGGGGCGTCATCGGCCATCATGGCCATCAACTACTACAGCATCCTGCCCTACTGGGACATCACTTGCTCGTGGCCCTACTCGCACGTCAGCCACTACGGCCAGAACGTCTCGGAAATCTACACCTACAACGGCGTTACCTACGACTACCGGGCCAAAGATGCCAGCGGCCATTGGGCCTACGGCGGTTACGCATATATCGTTCGCAACAACTGGGCGGACACCAGGGGATACATGCGTGATTACATCATCAATCATGGTCTGTCCTCTGCCGCCGACTATTCGCCCAGTTGGGCGAAGCTGCAGACTGAGATCAACAACGATGACCCGTTTGTCGTGCTGAATGCTTTGACCTCTTCCGGGCACTACATCACGGCCATCGGCTATTACAGCACGCAGCATACCGCCGTCTTCAATGATCCCTATGGCGACAAGAACACTCCGGGCTACCCCAGCTATGACGGGGCGGGCGTCCTGTACGACTGGCCCGGCTACAACAACGGCTTCGCGAATCTCAACGCGGTCTCCTGCTTCATCTATTGCCGAGGCGGACTGCCGCCCCTGATCACCGAACACCCGGTGAGCCAGACCATTGACTGGCAGGCAAACACGACCTTCAGCGTTGTTGCCATCGGAGAGGGCACGTTGAGCTACCGGTGGCAGAAGGGAACGACGGATCTGGTCAACGGGTCGCACTATTCGGGTGTCACGACTGCAACCCTGTCAGTGCTCAACGCCACTGACGCGGAAGCCGGTCAGTATCGCTGTGTGGTCGGCAACGCATACGGAAGCGCGGCCTCCGACACGGCAACACTGACCGTGCTTCCACGGCCGGCACCGCCAGGTGACATGGACGGCGACGACGACGTCGATCAAGAGGATTTCGGCCTCCTGCAGGCCTGCGTCAGCGGCGCGTCCGTGCCGCAGAGCGATCCGGCATGTACCGATGCCCGCCTCGACAAGGACAGTGATGTTGACCAGGCCGATATCGCTTTGTTCCTCGGGTGCCTATCGGGGCCGGAGGTGGAGGTGGATTCGGACTGCGTGGTCCCGTGACATGCGATCACTCGGACCACCGTGGCCATTGTCCGTTCTCAGCGGGCAGGGTCGCTTC
>DAOOIV010000167.1 GCA_035384605.1 Phycisphaerae bacterium | reverse complement strand
CGGCGGAGACTTGCCGAAATCGTCTGCCGCTTCGTACCTGCCATATCCATGGATACTTATCGCATCAATGAGATCTTCTATTCCCTGCAGGGCGAAGGGGTCCGCGCAGGGACACCGGCGCTGTTTGTTCGCTTCGCGGGCTGCAACCAGGTGTGTACCGCCGAGACGGTCGGTTTTGATTGCGACACCGATCATGCAGCGGCCAGGGAGATGACGCCGGCCGAGATCATCGGAGAGCTGCGATCGACGGGACCGCGATGCGAGTGGGTCGTTCTGACCGGTGGTGAGCCGGCCCTCCAGGTTGATCGCGATTTGATCGATGGACTGCACGAGGCCGGCTACAGACTGGCCATCGAAACCAACGGCACCATCGAGTTACCAGCCGGGCTCGACTGGATCACCGTGAGCCCGAAGGGGCCGGAGGGCCGTATCCGACAGCGGACGGCAAACGAGGTGAAATACGTGCTGACGGCCGGGCAGCCGCTCCCGACTTCCGCTGTTCGGGCGGACCATTACCTGGTCTCTCCGGCCTTTCGCAAAGGCCAACTGGATCCCGAAACGCTTTCCTGGTGCATTGGGCTTGTTCAAGACAATCCGCCGTGGCGGCTGTCGGTGCAACTGCACAAGCTGCTGGGCATTCGGTAGGCGAGATCCCGGGCCTGCCTGACGAACCCGCTTGCGGGCAACCTGTCCGCAGTGGTTTGTCTCGGCCGGATCGCCCGGCTACCATGTGGCCCCCGTTTGTTCGAACGGGAGGCTGGAAGGAGAGCCGGATTCGACCGGCGGTCATTACCGTGGAGATGGCATGAGTTACAAGCCGTTGCTCGACTTGAGGCAGACTGAAAGGGCGATTCGCTCGATCAAGGAGTTTTTTCAGACGAATCTGGCCGAATCGCTCAACCTTTTGCGGGTGAGCGCTCCGCTGTTCGTGCTGGCGGACACGGGGGTCAACGACAACCTGAACGGCGTTGAGCGGCCGGTGTCCTTTCCGATCAAGGGCATGGATGAACGGCGGGCGGAGATCGTCCAGTCGCTCGCGAAGTGGAAGCGGTTGGCCCTAGCCGACTACGGTTTCGGTCCGGGCGAGGGGTTGTATACGGACATGAACGCCATCCGGCCCGACGAGGTGCTCGACGAGATTCACTCCATTTATGTGGATCAGTGGGACTGGGAGCGGGTCATGCGGCCGGACGAGCGGAACCTGAACTTTCTGTACCGGGTCGTCGAACGCATCTATGAGGTGATCCGGCGAACTGAGCAGCACATTGCCGCCATTCACCCGTGCATCAAGCCGACGCTGCCGGACAAGATCCATTTCGTGCACTCGCTGGAACTGGAGAAGCGCTGGCCGGACCTGTCGCCCCGGGATCGCGAGAATCAGATTAGCAAGGAGCTTGGGGCGGTATTCATCATCGGCATCGGAGCCGGGTTGTCGAACGGTCAGCCCCACGACGGGCGGGCCCCCGACTATGACGATTGGATCACTCCCACCGAGCGCGGGCCGGGGCTCAACGGTGACATCTTCGTGTGGAACCCGGTGCTCAACCGGGGTTTCGAGCTTTCTTCGATGGGCATCCGCGTGAACGCCGATACGCTCAGGCAGCAGCTTGCGATCCGAAACGCCGAGGACCGTCTCAGCCTGCCGTTCCATCAGCGGCTTCTGGCCGGCGAACTGCCGCAGACCATCGGCGGCGGCATCGGCCAATCGCGCCTCTGCATGTTCTTTCTGCGTAAGGCTCACATCGGCGAGGTACAGAGCAGCATCTGGCCCGAAGAAAGCCGGGAAGATCTCCGACGGCGCGGCATTGTCCTTTTGTAGAAGGCATGCGGTGCCTGTCTGCATTGACGCCGGCGCCCGCATACCGGAACATGTTTCTGCGGTTGCATAATAATGAAGAGAAGACGAGGGCGCCACACGTCGGGCGGGCTTACCTCCGGCGGGCACAAGCACCTGCTAAAAAGTGTTGTTGAGGAGTTTTGCTTCTATGAAGAAAGCGTTGTTGATGATCGGGGGGGAGTATCACCCGTTCGAAACCTGCGGGTGGATCCTGGCGGATTTCCTCAAGAGCTACGGCACAGCCGAGTGTACGGTCACGTCGGACCGTGAAGCGTTCAGGAAACCGGGCGGCTATGACGTGGTGATCGTTTACACCCAGGGCGGCAAGCTGAGCAAGGCGCAGGAGAAGGGTCTGTGCGACTGGGTGGCCGGCGGCGGGGCATTCGTCGGCATCCACTGCGCCAACGATTCCTTCGTCGGCAACGAGCGGTACATGGAGATGGTCGGCACACAGTTTGTGGGGCATGGGCCGGTTTGCGAGTTCGCCGTCAACATCTCCGACCAGGAGCACGAAGTGTCGCGTCGTTTCAGCGAGTTCCGCATCACGGACGAGTTTTATCTGTGCAAGCGACGGACGAAGGCCGACCTGCACGCGGTGATGACCGGCAAGTGGCGGTTCGAGAAGCAGCCGGTCGCCTACGTTCGCGAATACGGCCAGGGACGCGTGTTCTACACCATTCTGGGCCACGACGAGCGGGCCTTTGGCCATCCAGCCTTCGGGAAACTGATCCACCGGGGCGTCTGGTGGGCTACGCGATCGAACAAGAATGAAACGGTGCGATGCGGCATTGTCGGATATGGTCCGACCTTCAGCATGGGCAAAGTGCACGCCGACTTCATTCGCAATACCGCAGGCCTGAGCGTGACGGCCGTTTGCGATATCGATCCGAGACGGACCGACGCCGCGACCAAAGAACTGCCGGACGTTCGCACCTTCGACAATCACAAGAAGATGGCCGCTTCCGGCCTGGTGGATATCGCGATCAACATTACCCCGCATAGCGTGCATGCCCCGTTGTCGCTTGACCTGTTGAGGGCGGGCATCGGTGTGGTCTCAGAGAAGCCTTTCTGCATCACCGTCGAGCAGGCGACGAGGATGATCAGGACCGCGCGCGAAAAAAAGGTCCTCCTCACTGTTTTTCATTGCCGGCGGCTGGATGCCGATTACCTGGCGATCAGGAAGATCGTGGACGACGGGCTCATCGGCGAGCCTTTTCACTGCGAGGCGTTCATGGGCGGCTATCAGCATCCCGGCGACTGGTGGCGATCGCACAAGCCGATCAGCGGCGGTGCGATTTATGACTGGGGAGCGCACTTTGTCGACTGGATTCTCAACTTGATGCCTTACAGGATGCAATCGGTTACCGGCTTTATGAGCAAGCGCGTCTGGCACGACGTCAGCAACGAGGACCACTGCAAGGCGATCATCCGTTTCGAGGGCGATCGGTCGGCCGAACTGGAGATTTCGAGCATTGCAGCCGTCGGCAAGCCGAAGTGGCGGATCTTAGGCACGAAGGGCGGGCTTATTTGCGACTGGAACAAGCCGGTACAGGTGACCCGTTACGCGGGCGGCGGCAGGGAGGAGATCGAGGTGCCATACGCGCAGGATGACTGGTCGCCGTACTACGCGAGATTGGCCGATCACCTGTTGGGAGGCGAACCGCTGATGGTCACGCCGGAAAGTGCCCGGCGGGTGATCGCGGTGTTGGAACTGGCGGAAAGGTCAAACAAGTCGGGCAAGGCCGAGCCGGTGCCGTTTGAATGAGTGGCCGGTCCGAGCGGCAGGTCTCTGCAGCCTCATCGCTGGCCTCAGAATCCATTCTGGGGCCTTTCGCGTGGAGGATTTCCATCCTCATTTGCGGCGAATGCGGAACGGATTCCGCCAAAGGAGGCGGCCCGGAATGGATTGCGGGCCGAGCGGGAGGTCTCCGGCGGCTTCGACCATGCCCTACCCTTCTCACACGTGCTCTGAGTGGCCCCGTTGGTCCGTCATTCATCCGTCACGCAGCCGAGCGAAGCCGGCTTGACGTTCTTGATGTACTTGTACAGCGTGCCGCGGGCGGCCTTGTAGGGTGGCATCGTCCAGGCGGCGCGGCGACGGGCCAGCTCCGCCTCCGGCAGATCAACGGACAGGGTATTCGTCTCGCCGTCAATGGTGACGACGTCGCCATCGCGAAGCAGGGCGATGGGCCCGCCTTCCTGAGCCTCCGGGCAGACGTGGCCGACGATGAAACCGTGTGAGCCGCCCGAGAAACGTCCGTCGGTGATCAACGCGACGTCCTTGCCAAGGCCGGTGGACATGATTGCCGCAGTTGGCGTAAGCATTTCGGGCATACCAGGGCCGCCTTTGGGACCTTCGTAACGGATGACCACCACGTCGCCCTTGCGGATTTGCTTTTTCTCCACGGCCGCGAGCATAGCCTCTTCGCAATCGAACGCGCGGGCCGGCCCGCTGAAACGCTTTCCTTCCTTGCCGGTGATCTTGGCGACTGCGCCGTCTGGGGCGAGGTTGCCGCGAAGAATGCGGATGTGACCGGTAGGCTTGATCGGTCGCTCGATGGGGTGGATCACGTCCTGGCCCGGACTCAGGCCCGGCAGGTCGGCCAGGTTCTCGGCCAGCGTTTTGCCGGTCACGGTGATGCAACCGCCATCCAGAAAGCCTTTTTCCAGCAGGTATTTCATGACCCCCGGCGTTCCGCCGGCCTTGTGCAGATCTTCCATGACGTACTTGCCGCTGGGTTTCAGGTCGGCCAGGAACGGCGTGCGGTCGGAGACCCGCTGGAAATCATCGATGGTCAACTCGACGCCGGCCGTGCGGGCCATGGCAATCAGGTGCAGGACTGAGTTTGTGGAGCCCCCCAGAGCCATCACCACTACCATGGCGTTCTCGAACGCCTGGCGGGTCATGATGTCGCGGGGCTTGAGGTCGAGCTCCAGGAGGTTTCGCATCATCTGGCCGGCGCGGAAGCACTCATCGAGTTTCGCTGGGTCCTCTGCCGGGATCGACGCGCTGTACGGCAAGGACATGCCGAGAGCTTCGATCGCGCTGGCCATGGTGTTTGCGGTGTACATTCCGCCACAGGCACCCGGGCCGGGGCAACTGCAACGGACGATCTGGTCGCGCTGGGCGGCAGTGATCTCTCCAGACAGGTACTGGCCATAAGACTGAGACGCCGAGACGATATCGATGGCTTGATTGCCGAGGTGGCCGGCGCGGATGGTCCCGCCGTAAATCACCAAGCCGGGGCGGTTGAGCCGGCACATGGCCATGACGCAGCCGGGCATGTTCTTGTCGCAGCCGGGAATGGCGATGCAGCCATCGTACCACTGGGCGGCCACGACCGTCTCGATCGAGTCGGCAATGATCTCGCGGGATTGAAGCGAGTAGCTCATGCCGTCGGTGCCCATGGCGATGCCGTCGCTGACTCCGATGGTGTTGAACCGCAACCCGACCATACCCGCGGACTGCACGCCCTCCTTGACTCGCAAGGCCAGGTCGTTCAGGTGCATGTTGCAGGGGTTGCCCTCCCACCACACGGCGGCGATGCCCACCTGCGGTTTTTTCATGTCGTCCTCGGTCAGGCCGACGGCGTAAAGCATCGCCTGAGACGTCCCCTGCGACTTGGGCTGGGTGATGCGGGAGCTGAACCTGTTTAGTGGTCCGGGCATGATAGCACTCCTATTATCAGCAATTGCGAGACGATTATAGCCATGTTGTCAGGTGATGCCATGCTTGCGGCCGGAGCACGGCGGGCCGCCGGCGGCTTGTCCACGGCTCGGCGCGGGCATGTCCGGCCGATTTGACATCGCAAATGCAGGATGGGAGACCATAGCGGAGGCAGAAGTTGCAGTCTGTGATGATGGGGTATAATGTCGCCTCCACGCCGGCGGGGACGCAGCCTTGATGACGCTGGCCTGTAGAAGCTTTCCAAGGTTCTAACAAGAGGTTGAATTGCTATGCGAAGTGATCTGATCAAGCGAGGCGTTGAGCGGGCGCCGCATCGGAGCCTGCTGAAGGGCACGGGCAATTATACGGATGGCGACATCGACAAGCCGTTCATCGCGGTGTGCAATTCGTACACCGACATCATCCCCGGCCATGCCCACCTGGACCGTGTCGGGTATTTTGTCAAGGAGGCCGTTCGGGTCGCCGGCGGCGTGCCTTTCATCTTCAATACCATTGGGATCGACGACGGCATCGCCATGGGCCACGCCGGCATGAAGTTTTCGCTGGCCACGCGCGAACTGATCGCCGATTGCGTCGAGTCGATGATCGAGGCACACCGCTTCGATGCGATGATCTGCATTCCCAACTGCGACAAGATCATCCCGGGGATGCTCATGGCCGCGGCCCGGTGCAATATTCCGACCATCTTTGTCAGCGGCGGGCCGATGGAGGCGGGCCGTACCAGCGACGGCAAGAAAGTCGATTTGATCAGCGCTTTCTACGCGGTGAGCCAGCACGCGGCCGGCCTGATGGATGAGAAGACCGTTCGCGATATTGAGGACCACGCCTGTCCGACGTGCGGGAGCTGCTCGGGCATGTTCACCGCCAACAGCATGAACTGTTTGTGCGAGGCCCTGGGCATGGCTCTGCCGGGCAACGGAACCATCCTGGCCACCAGTGAGGATCGCGAGAGACTGTATCGCCGGGCGGCCGAGCGAATCGTCGAGATGGCCAGGGCCGACGCGCCCAAGCCGCTGGACATCATGACCAAGCAGGCCTTCGAGAATGCGATGATTCTGGACATGGCCATGGGCGGCTCGACCAACACCGTGCTGCACATCCTGGCGATTGCCAATGAGGCCGGCGTCGATTTCACGCTCAGGGACATCGATGCCCTGTCGCTCAAGACGCCGAACATCTGCAAGATTGCGCCGTCTGCGGGCGACAACGGTCGTATTTACCACATTGAGGATTGTCACGCCGCCGGCGGGATCATGACCATTCTGGGCGAGGTGGCTCGCGGCAAGCCCGGCTTGCTTCATACCGAGACGATCACCGTCACCGGCAAGACGCTGAGGCAGAACATCGAGGACAGCGACATCCGCGTTCGCGGCGAGAGGGTCCGCACAGACGGGCTGAGCACCGCCAAGCGAAGCGAACTCAGCGTCTACACCGACAACGCCGAAAAGGGCGGAGCGGTGGTGGTGGACACCATTCAGAAGGGCGGTTTTGATCCCTTCGACTGCATTCGGACGGTTGAGAAGGCCTATTCGCAGCAGGGCGGGCTGAGCATCCTCTACGGCAACCTTGCTTCCGAGGGTGCGGTGGTGAAGACCGCAGGCGTGGACAAGGAGATGCTCAGGCACAGCGGCCCGGCGGTGATCTTCGAAAGCCAGGAGGACGCCTGCGAGGGCATCTTGAAGGGCAAGGTCAAGCCCGGTGACGTGGTGGTTATTCGCTACGAAGGCCCGAAGGGCGGCCCGGGCATGCAGGAGATGCTCGCTCCGACCAGCTACATCAAGGCACGGCCGGAACTGGCGAAGACCGTGGCCCTGATTACCGACGGGCGCTTCAGCGGCGGGACCGCAGGCGCCTGCATCGGCCACGTCAGTCCAGAAGCTGCGGCCGGAGGCACCATCGGCTTGCTCCGCAACGGCGACGTCATCGAAATCGATATTCCCGGTCACAGGCTGAGTGTCAAGCTGTCCGACGCCGAAATCGCCGAGCGTCGCAAGACCTGGACGCCGCCCAGACCGCGCTACACCAAGGGCTGCCTGGCCAAGTACAGCGCCCTGGCCACCAGCGCGAGCACCGGTGCGATCCTGAAGTGGGATTGAGAATCGCCGACGAGGGCGTCGGCGCTACGGGTCACGTGCCGATCAGGGTTTCGCGGCTGAGTGAATCGCCGACGGGGGCGTCGGCGCTACGGGCCACGTGCCGATCAGGGTTTCGCGGCTGAGTGAATCGCCAAGCGTCGCAAGACCTGGACGCCGCCCAGACCGCGCTACA
>DAOOIV010000166.1 GCA_035384605.1 Phycisphaerae bacterium | reverse complement strand
TTGGGCTTCAACCGCATGCAATGCGCGGTCATAAGTCGGAAAGGTCCGCTAGGCCCCTAGCAGTCTGTTACAGCGGAGGCACATGCCCGCATAAAGCCGCGGGCGTGGCACCCGGCGAATGAACATCGTCCTGGTCGGCATGAAACATTGCGGGAAGAGTTCCATCGGCCGGGCGATGGCCGCCCGGATGAACTGCGCTTTCCACGACGTGGATCCTATGATCGAGGCGATGCATGAGTGCGAGGCCGGCGAACGGCTTTCGGTTCGAGAGATGCTCATTCGCCACGGCGAGGACCATTTCCGCCGGATCGAAGGTCATGTGGTATGCGAACTGTACCTCAAGCTCGATCGTTCGGGCAGCAAGAACGTGGTGGCTCTGGGCGGGCGGACGGCCCTTAACGAGACGGTGGTGTCGCTACTGAAGGCGATCGGTACGGTTGTGTATCTACGGGTGCCGGCCGAGGTCGTTTACCGCCGCATCGAAAAGGCCGGGCTCCCCGCATTCCTGGACAAAGACGACCCGTTCGGGAGCTTCGTGAAGCTGTACCGGGAACGGGAACCACGGTATATCGATCTGGCCGACGTGGTTGTCGATCTGGAAGGCGGCTGCGGCGTGGAACAGGCCGCGGCGCGGGTGATGACTCTCATCGAGGAGCGTAGCCATGGCCGGCAATAGCTTTGGGCAACTCTTTCGGATCACGACGTTTGGCGAGTCACACGGGCGAGCGGTAGGTGTGATCATCGACGGCGTGCCACCGGGCTTTGACCTTGACTTGGCGGCCATTCAGGCGGAAATGGATCGCCGCCGACCTGGGCAATCGAAAGTGGTCACCCATCGTAAAGAGCCCGACACTGTCGAGATTATGTCCGGCATGTACGAGGGCAAGACCACCGGCGTGCCGCTGATGATGATCGTGCATAACAGCAACGCCCGCCCCGGAGACTACGACAACATCAAGGATCTCTTCCGGCCAGGGCACGCGGACTACACCTACTTCAAGAAATATGGGATTCGCGACTATCGCGGTGGGGGCCGGGCCTCGGCGCGCGAAACGGTCGGACGGGTGGCAGCCGGGGCCGTGGCAAAGCAGCTTCTGGCCAAGCGCGGCGTGCGGATCGTCGCATACACCCTGCGGGCCGGCGGGATTAACTGCAAGAGGATTGATCTGGACGTGATCGAGAAGAATCCGATGCGTGCTTGCGACCTGGAGGCGGCTGAGTTGATGGTCAAGCGGGTCGATGAGATCCGTTCTCAGGTCGACAGCATCGGCGGCATCATCGAATGCCGAATCATGGGCGTTCCGGTAGGGCTGGGCGAACCGGTGTTCGACAAGCTGGACGCCGACCTGGCCAAGGCCATCCTCTCCATCCCGGCGACCAAGGGCATCGAGTTCGGGACCGGCTTTGCCGCTGCCGACATGACCGGCAGCCGGCATAACGACCAGATGACGCCGGACGGTTTTCTGAGCAATAATGCCGGCGGTATTCTGGGCGGGATCTCCAACGGCAATGAGATCGTCTTCCGGACGGTGATCAAGCCGACCTCCTCTATCGCCCACCAGCAGCAGACGATTAACATCAGAGGCGAGCCGGTAACCATCCGGGTAACCGGCCGTCATGATCCCTGCCTGTGCCCCCGTGCCGTCCCAGTCGTTGAGGCCATGGCCGCTTTGGTTTTGGAAGACCATTTCAAGCGGCAAGAGGCGCTGAGGGCATAGCGGACGAGCCGCCAAATTGGCATTTGGATGCCCTTGGAGATACCAGAGCAGTCTCCTATACTCGCCCTCGTTCCGAAGCCGGGCAGGCTGCTGACAGCGTCGCCGGGTGGCAATCGGCGGTAGTCAGAGCTGGTCCGAGTGTCCCTGAGAAACGGAACTGCAAGGAGATAAGCAATGCTGGGTTGTGACCTGGGAACGATGTTCAAGGTAGCGGTGGGGGGCGGTTCTTACCAAGAGGGCTTGACCATCCATCTTCAGGGGGTCCCGCCGGGGTTGTGCATTACGGAGGAGCAGATCTATGAGGACCTGTTGCTCCGTAAGCCAGGTCAGGGCGAGCTGACCTCGCCTCGCCGCGAGCCGGACATCCCGATCATCTACAACGGCATCAACGCGGCCGACACCATGCCGGGGTTCAAGAACGCCGGTCACACCAACGGCACGCCGTTTGTGATCCTGATCCCCAACCTCGATCGACACTTCGAGCACATCGAGCAGTATCAGGTGACCAATCGCACTCCAAGACCGGGCCACGCGTCGTATGCCTCCTATCAGAAGTACGACCACTGGGATGACGCCATCGGGGCAGGCATTTTCAGCGGACGGTACACTTCGACCGTCGTCGCGGCCGGGGCGGTCGCCAAGAGAATCCTGGCCGACAAGGGGATTGAGGTCACCGCTTATGTTCGAGAGGCGGCGGGCGTGGCCATGCCCGACATGCCCATCGAGCAGATACGTCTGAAGGCAACTGCTTACCGCAAAGTTCGCAAGGAACATGACCCCATCTGGCGATTTGTCTACCAGTCGGGCCGGATCAAGCCTGGTATGCGCTTCCTGGAGAAGATGCCGGTGCTTTCCGAAGTCGAGAGAATGATCGGCAGCTTCCCCAAGGTCGAGATGGACGAGAAGAGGATTCGTGACGAGCACGGGATTCATCCCAGTCTCTTCTGTCCGGACCTTGCGACGGCCGACGAGATGTACCGCAAGATCGTCGAAATCAAGGACTCGGGCGACTCCAGCGGTGGCGTGGTCGAGGTGGTGGCCACGGGTGTTCCCGCCGGGCTGGGCGAACCGGTGTTCCGCAAGCTGGACGGCGAGTTCGGTCGGATGCTCAGCATCGGGGCGGTGAAGGCAGTGGAGATCGGGGCCGGCGTCAAAGTCAAAAACATGACCGGCTCACAATGCAACGACCAACTATTTGCCGACGGCGGCAAAGTGCGCTTCGGCAGCAACAACGCCGGGGGCGTCACCGGCGGCCTGACCACTGGCCAACCGATCGTCATCCGGCTGACGGTCAAGCCCACGCCGACCATCAGCAAGGACCAGCACACGGTGGACAAAGTGACGCGGGAAAACGCTGTTCTGAAGGCCGTCACACGTCGTGACCCCACGCTGGTCGCGAGGATCTGGCCGGTGGCTGAGGCCTTCACTGCTTTGATTCTGCTCGATCACCTGATGATGCATGTCGGGTACCAGGGAATGTGGCGGAGTTGAGCGATTCCGCAACCGGCGTTTTTCGCGGTTCATGGGATGTTCTGATGAGGAGCCGGACGCTCCCGGCGTTGTCGGCGAGCCGGTCCTATCCGTGCTTGCCCAACAGCCTCGGCAGCCCGTCCTCTGACCCAAGAGCCCGGAGCATCACCAAGTGGAATCGCGATTGGGGCGCATTGATCATAAACCAGGGCGGCGCAAGACCCGAAAACGAGGTTTGCGAAATCGCCGGCGGCTCCGGCGGGGACTTGAGTACTGCGTTCGGCCGGGTTATACTTTGTCGCAACCCAGTCGGCGCGTTGTGTGTCGGCTACGGCTGGGTCTTTGGAGGAGTGCTTGAAACGGTCATCGGCCAGGGTGATATAATGGGCACCGGTCGCCTCGTGTTGCCAGTGGCCGAATTTGCGGGTCCGTGCCGTGCGCTGCCTTCCGAGTAAGACGGTCATTAGTAAAGCAGCACGGGACGGATCTTGAGGCTCAAAACAAGGGCCACCCCACGGCCTGGGGGCGGTTCCTGGCACTGACCCGCTTGCGTCCTTAGCTCAACTGGTAGAGCATCTGACTCTTAATCAGAGGGTTCAAGGTTCGAGTCCTTGAGGACGCATTTCGCACGGCCCCGCGCGGGGCCGTTTGTGTTTGCATAAACCCGCAACGCTCAAAGACTTAGGGAAGACTCCGGTCTGGAGGTTTTGCCCGTCTGGTCGCACCCAGCCGCACAGGCTCGCAGGATATCGTGCCCTGACTGCTATCAAAACCGCTAGCGCGCCGCCGAAGACCGGGCTCACGGATTTGTACCCGTGGGGCGCAGGACGAAGATGGAGTTGCCCAGGATCTGTGGCATCCGGGCGACGGTCTCGGCCTCCTGGCCGGGGAAGAGGTGGCCGTAGGTGTCCATGGTCAAGGTGATGGTCGAGTGTCTCATCACCGCCTGGACGGCTTTGGGGTGAGCTCCGGACAGGGCCAGCCAGGCTCCGCAGGTGTGCCGCAGGGCGTGGAAGTCGAGTCGTTCACCTTCGGAATTGATGTCTTTGAGGAAGTCCGACTGAAGACGATGCTGATACTCGACCGAGTCGTTCCTGACCGCTTCCAGCCAGGCCTGTCGGGCGTCGGCCAGATCCGCCCGGAGCATGTCGGCCACCTCCGAGCCGCCGACCAACTCGAACACCGGGGAGGCGGGGGCTTGGGTCGCCACATGCTCGGCCAGTTGGGCGGCCAGATCCGGCTGGATGTACTGGCGGGCGTCCTTGGCGTTTTTGGTCGCCCCGGCCTTGACGGTGATGAAGGGGGGCTGATGATCCAGGTACAGTCGCCCGCGGGTCAGGCTTCGCAACTCATTCTGGCGCAGACCGGTCTGGATGGCGGTCGCGTAGATCAGCACCCGCTCCCAGCCGGTGTTTCGGTAGCGGGTAGGTCCTTGGGCGGTGATGGTCCTGAGCCATTCCCACTCTTCCGGCAGCAGCATTCTCCGCTCTCTGCGTCGATCGGTCTTGGGATTGGGCTTACTCACCGAAATCAGCGGGTCGCTGGCGATCTTACCACTGACCATCAACCAACGAGTGAAGCCCTTCATGGCTGTCAGGTAGGCGTGGACCGTGCGGGCAGACCGCTTTCGGTGCTGGGAGAGTCTCTGGGCAAAGCGATTGACTTGCTCGACCGAAATGTCTGCGGTCGTGATCCAGCCTGCGTCGGCGGCCATGGCCCGGATGTACCCAATCGTCGAGGACACGTGCTTGTCAGCACGATGCCCGGCCTGAAGATGGGCCTCATAGGCAGCAATATGGCCGTCAAGATCGCGCTTGGCCTCCTCGGCCAGCTTGTCGATCCGCGGGTCGATGACCCCGGCTCTTCGCAGGGCCGCGTCGGCTACGAACTTGGCCAGGATCTGCTCGGCGGCCCGGCGGTCGGTGGTGCGGGTGGACCGGATTCGCCGCCGGCCGGTGTGGTCGAACCAGGCCGCAGTCCAGGGGCCGTTGTCGACCCGTTTGAAGAGCGTGCCTTGTCCGTTGGACCGTCGCTTGGCCATCGAGCCTTACCCGCCTATAGAGGTTCTGAGTACCTCAACGCCCGAGAGGAATCCACTCCATTCGAGGATTCCTGGCGGCCGGAGACCGCCGCCTGCCAAGCCTGGGCATGTTGTTCCCAGGGCCGACCCGTACAGCTTGGCCGGATGGCCAGGTAACGCCGGAGTTGATCAGGAGTCAGTGCATCCAGGGGGCCAGGACGGCTCGGGTCTGGTCCATCCGAGTGGGCTGGCCGCTTCACCAGGGAATCTGGGCCTATGGCTGCTCGAATGGCCGGATCCAGAACCGCCGATTGATCCCACCATCCTCGGCCGTCCGGCCTGGGGACCGCAACTCGCAGAAAGCGAAGTGCCTCCCGCTGCGCTGTTGTTTCGAGCGGTTCGGACGTTGCTTGTCTCAGCAGGGCCAGCAACTCTTGTTTGTGACGTTGTACGCGGTCAGCCCATTCCGCGGTCAGGGCTGAGACGGGCCGAAACTGCAGGCGATCACCCCGGGCCCGCAACTCGATGCCCTGAGCGGTCAGCTCCGCCATCAACAGGACCGCTGTGTTCACAGTTCCCCCCAGTCGTCACCGGCCAGTGGGTCTGCCGCCAGCTCTGCTGCGCCACTGTCACCACCGTCACCGGAACCAAAACCGCCCCTGGCGCTATCGCCAGCAGGGGTTTTGGTGACGGCCAAGCCATCGGCCAGTTGGAACCGCGGCGAAGGTCGTCCCCCGGCTGGATCGGGCTTGGGATTCACCCATCTACCCAAGCCAGCCTTCGAGAGCCTTTCCAGGGCGTCGAATGCGGCCTTGGTCCTGCCCCGGTACTGCCGCAGTCCGTGTGTCAGATCGCGAGTGGTGACACTGCCCCCGTGCAGATCGATCCACTCGATGAGGCGGCGGCGGTCACCATCCTGATCCGATTCGCCCAGGACGGTGTAGATCCGCTTGGCCTCGTTGCCGAACCATTGCGAGAGGGCGACGCCGGCCGCGATACTCCTCTCATCCACGTTGTCCGAGTCAGCGAGTGTGGGGTCTTCGGCGGCCCAGCGGAGGCAATGCACCACCAGCGCCAGCCGGGCCGCGTACCCCTCCAGCTTGCTCCACACCGCCGACAGGTCGCCAGAGAGATTAACCTGCTCTTCGGCATGAGCATTGTAGAACGTTATCCACGCTTCCTTGGCCGCCGGCGTCAACGCTACCACCACCGGGCGGGGCTCGCCGTTCTCGCCATAGGTGAACTGCAGCTCCCTGAGCCGCTGCACAATCGTCAACAAGGCCGCCTCGGTGGACGGCGGAATATCGGCCTCCGTCCAGCGTTTGGGCCGCCGCGGGGGCATGGCCAGCAGCAGCCGAGCCAGCAGCCCCGATTCGCGATGTTCACGACCCATCGCTCGGTTCAGGGTGCCGGGCTGAATCCCGCCAGTGACACTCACGGAAGCCGATGGCACGTAGATCGTCTTCGGCCTGCCACTCTTGCGATCCACCAGAATGGCTTCGCCGTTGTGCATGCTCAGCCAGTGGGCGGCATCCGCACCGATGCCCCCGCCCTTGTGGGCGTATCGGTCGAACGAACCAACCCAAGCGGCCAATTCATCACAGGCCAGCAGCAACCCTCGCGGGTTAGCCAGCAGGATCGGGGCGATCGCCTCGACGGTGATGTCGGATACGTGCATGCGTTCGGCCTGCGGGGGCTCGGGCTTGGCCGGCGGGTCTCCGGCGTTCTTGCGGCGCTTCCATTCGGAGAGCTCCTTGTCGTATCGCAGCAGCGCCTTCTCATAGAGATCCTGTGCGGCGGCGGCCTGCTTCATTGCCTTGGCTTGCAGGTGGTACACGGGTTGTAACACCACCCTGTAAGCGGGCGTCTTGAGCGTGCCGCTCTCACCGACGATGGCCGTCCACACAATGGCCGGCTCGGTCCATCCTCGCTTGAGCTGGATGCGTCGGGTGTTGCCAATCGCCGCCGCGAGCGTGGACAGCATCGGCATGGCCACGTAGGACGGATCACACCCGATGGCCGTGGCGCAGATCTCCAGGAAAGACCGCATCGGCTCAGGCATCACTCCCACCGGAAACGGGAGGACTGGTTCGATCGGCGGAACACACGGCTCAGGCGTTTCAGAGGAGCCGCTGCTGATGTGAACCTGGTGTGTTGGGCGGGGGGTGCCGTTCCTGGCGGCTGACCGGACGGCCTTGGCCAGTTCATCCTCGCCCAAAGGCGGGCAGTTGCGGTGGTTCCAGGTCCGCATGAGATCGAGGATCTGGGTCTCGGTCAGTCGAAGGCCCCTCTCCGACTGGAAGGCGTGGAGGTGCCCGGCGAGGTTGAAGGCGGCATTGTTGCGGCTGCCTTCCGATGCCGCGGCCGCCTTGGCGACGTACTGCCCGGCCCGGGTCATCAGCCGGTCGAGTTCGTCACCGGACGGAGCAGGAGCGCACGGAGGCACCGATGGTCGGGGCTGGGTCACCATCTGCAGCAGCCAGGTTGGCATGTCGGCGGCAGGCCGCTGATCGGGAGCACGTCCCGGGCGCCAGGCGTATGTTCCGCCGCTGATGTGGTTCGACGGCGGAGCCACGATGTAGCCGCCGTCCGCTTTGACATCGATGCCCGCGAGCAGGTTATTCCGGCTGCGGATGACGACGCCTGATTGGGCAAAGATCAGGTGCCGGCCGCCGCCTCCGGACAGG
>DAOOIV010000165.1 GCA_035384605.1 Phycisphaerae bacterium | reverse complement strand
CACCGCATCATCAAACCGGCGGATTTACAGCATGTTCAGACCGGCGCCGACATCGGGCAGGGGCTCGTTCTGGTATTCGGCCCAGAACGCCGCCTCGCCGCGTTCGAGCTTGAGGTTCATCGCGTGCTGCACGGCCGACAGCTCGTCGGGGTTGAACCGGGCGGGCCACGCGACGACGGCACCCTCGTCCATCGCCGCCCGATGGTCGCGGTAGAACTTGGTCGCGGCCTGGATACCCGCTCCGCCGCGCTGACCCTCGGCCCACAGTTCCGCTCCGCGTACCGCCGCCATAACGCCTCGTTGGCCGGGAACGCATAGACCATTTTGGTGCGTTCGCCTTGCCACTGCGGGTGCTTCTCGGTGTCCAGGATGCGGTCGGCCAGGTCGTCGGGACGGACGACGGTCAGCGTCATCAGGCCGGCGATCTTGCGCCCGGGCCCGGCCAGGCCGAGGATGGCACCGGCCAGAATGCGCTCGCGGGTGGCACACTGGGACGGCGATCGCGCCGATTCGTCAGTCTGCGGATCGTCGATCAGCACCAGCGACGGCCGGACGCTGCCACCGTCCACGCGCTTGTGCTTCATTCCACGGATGCGCCCCGTGATGCCCGCCACGCGGATGATCCCGCCCGAGGCTGGCGAAGGCTGAAGACCGGAGGCTGTAGGCTGTAGGCGCCGATGTGTTGTCTCCTTTCCCCTACAGTCTCCAGCCTCCAGCCTCAGGCCTATTGTTGGCAACACGATCTCACGGGCCGTCCAGCCGATATGGGTCTGCTTACCCTGATAGAGCTGACCGGCGGCTCGCTGGTGGATGCCCTCCAGCTTGTGGATCGGGTAAACGACCTCGGGGAAGTCCTCCAGCAGCAGCTCGTTGTGCTCGAGTTCGGCCTTCATCGATTCGAGCATGCTCTCGGCATGCTGCTCGTCCGAGCCGATCAGGGCCACGAACTCCCGATGACCGTACAACAGCGCCCACAGGCAGGCGGTCTCACACAGCGAGGTCTTGCCGCTGCCACGCGGCATGGCCATCGCGAACAGCCCGCCTTCCAGCACCGCCAGCTCGATCTTGGCGATGACCTTGAGGTGATCGGCTGACCACGGCAAGTTGAACGTGGCCGGGAAGTAGGTCTCGCAGAAGAACCGAAAGTCGCGCTCGGCCTTGGCCTTTCGCGCGGCATCGACCACGGGCGGCAGTTCGCCGATGTCCCGACCGGCCAGCGACAGCTCGAGGTTGCGTTGGCGTGATCGCTCTTTCAGGGCCTCGTAGCCGGTAAGGCCCTGGGGCTCCGGCTTTGGCTGGTGACGCTCGTGGACCAGCCAGGCAACGTAACGCAACAGGTCGATGGTGCGCCCGTCACCGATCCGCAGGCCGGCCCGGGCCCGATGGCGGTAGATCTGCCGTTCGCTGATCACCTCGCCGGCCGGCGTGGAGTTCAGCAACTGCACCAGTTGCGCGGGCTTCAATCGACGCGGGTCAATGGCCATACAAAGCCTCCGGCTTCGTAGGCTGTAGACTGTAGGCTTCAGGCTGTAGCTCTTGCAGCACGCTGCTTAAGCTGGGTTTCATGAGTCTCTTCCCCTACAGCCCGCGGTCTACAACCTGCTCTCTCACGAGCCAGGCCGCGTAATGGACCAAGTTGATCGTCCCGTCCGGGTTGGTGGGCAACCCGGCCTCGATGTCGGCCTGGATCTGTTCCGGGGTCACCGGACGGCCGCCGGCGGCCGACAGCAGCCGGGCGGCGTCGGCCACCGTGATGGCCGTCGGGTTCATCGGGCGGGCTGTCGCCTGGTCGCTCATCTACGCCTCCTTTCGCCGTATGAAGTTCGGCCACACCGCAGGTCGGTACCTATGGGTACGGTATTGGCCCGGCATGCAAAAAATCTCAGATTCCGGGCAGATTGGCCTTCCCTTGGGGCCACATGCAGCGTAAGGACATGACTGGAATCGCAGAACAAAGGAGGCAAAAACATGCGAACCAAGACCAAGCCCATCGAAGCCCGCATCGAGGCCTGCCTGGCCGAGCTGCGGGAGCTGAACGCCCGACGCCAGACCGCCAAGGTCCGGAATCGCCGCCGTGCCCTGCAAGCCCTTTACGCTGCCGCCGGCGAAGAGCTCCGGCGGGCGTTCCTCAGGTGACCCGAAAGGAGGCGAACCATGACGACCATGCAGAACACGAAGAGCCACCACAAACGCCTGATGCCCGGGACTCCGGTGGTCAACATCGGCGACGGCGAGCCCGGCCGGATCATGCGGGTCTGCACCTTCCGCCGCAACGGGATCGACGCCTGGTCCTACCTGGTCCAGACCGCCTACGGGCGCGAGATCTGGGAAGCAGGCGAGTTGTTCGTGCCGGAGAAGGCCTGAATGAAGAGGAGAACGATCATGACGACGAACACCGACCACAAGACCGCCGCCGAGACGTATGCCGCGCGACGCCACGAGGTCGCCCGGCTGGTGGATGTCCTGGAGATGGAGTTGAAGAAGTACGACGACCAGGCCGCCGCCGAGCCGAAGAACTGGGGCTTTGCGGGCACGATGGGTCATGTCCGTGAACGCCTGATCGACCTGGTCGAAGGGCTCTCGGGCATCGAGCGCAGCGAGATCGAAAGGTTCTTGAGCGAGTGATCGCGGAGGAGACTTACAATGAAGAAGAACGAGGTTCAGATCGGGGGCCTGTACACGGCTAAGGTGAGCGACAAGTTGGTGACCGTGCGGATCGACAGCGTCAACAGCCACGGCGGCTGGAACGCGACGAACACCGCCACGGGCAAACGCATCCGTATCAAGAGTCCCCAGCGGCTGCGGCATAAGGTTTCGCCGAAGAACGGCGGTAAGCCGCCTGCTGCAAATGCAGCCGTTGTTGAAACCACCGCACCACCGAGCATCGTGCCCGCCGAGGCAGCTCAGTCCGAAGCAGAGGAGGACAGGCCGGGCTATGACCCGGCGCGCTGCGCCACGGAAGGGTGCAAGGGCACGCCCGTCATGACATATCTCGATCGCCCGCTGTGCCAGGCGTGCTGGGAGAGGCACTGCGAGGAGCAGGAGCCCAGCGAAGTCGGCGAGAACACGATCGACCCGTCTGCGTGCGACGCACAGGCAGAGGCGTGTCACCCGATCGGAGAACCACAGACCCCTGAACAGGTGAAGGCCATGCCAAAGAGCAAGTCCACGAATAAGCAGTCCGAGGCTCAAAAGCGCGACGACCGCGACCTGGACAAGGCCCCACGCAGTGAGCTGACGCTCGAGGAGGCCGAGCGGCTCGCGAAGGTCCGCGCTGCTAAGGCCAAAAAGGCCGCCGCCGACCAGCCCAAGCGGCTCAGCGCCCTGGACGCCGCCGCCGAGGTGCTCAAGACCGAAGGCAAGCCCATGCGGGCCAAGGAACTGATCGAGGCCATGGCCGCCCAGGGCCTGTGGTCCAGCCCCGGCGGCAAGACGCCCGAGGCCACGTTGTACGCTGCCATGAGCCGCGAGATCAAGAAGGCGGATGAAAACGGCACCGTTTCCCGATTCCGCAAGACCGATCGCGGCCAGTTCGAGTACAACGACCATCACGCCTGATCGCTGGCGCATGACGCCTCCACCTCCAACGCCTCGGCCTCGACCGGGGCGTTGCTCTGGCCTGAAATCCTCTCCGCGTTCCGCCCGGTGAATTTGGACCACCTCTCGACGATGACATCGCAGTACAGCGGGTCCAGTTCCATCAGGTACGCCCGACGTGCGGTCTGTTCGGCGGCAATCAGCGTCGAACCGCTGCCCCCGAACAAGTCCAGCACGTTCTCGCCGACCCGGGAGGAGTACTGCATGGCCCGCACCGCCAGCTCGACCGGCTTCTCGGTCAAATGGATCATGCTCTGCGGGTTGATCTTCTTGACATGCCAGAGGTCCGTAGCGTTGTTCGGACCGAGGAAGACATGAGCCGCCCCTTCCCTCCAACCGTAGAAACACCACTCATGGGCGCCCATGTAGTCCTTCCGGGTCAGGACTGGATGCTGCTTGTCCCAGATGATCGCTTGCGAGAAGTACAGACCATGCTTCTTGAGGAACGGTGGGTAGTTGCCGCAGTTGGCGTAGCCGCCCCAGATGTAGAAGGCCCGCCCGGGCTCGAGCACGCGGGCCAGTTGGGAGAACCAAGCGTCCAACAGCCGCTCGAACTCCTCGTCGCTGACGAAGTCGTTGGCCAGCAGGCGATCCTTGGGCCGCAGCTTGCGATGCGTCGGCCGGGCCACGTCCGGCCGACGGGCCAGGTCGAAGCCCTGGTGGTTCGTCACGCCCGCCTCGCCGAACGATGACAGCCCAGCGGCAATCGCGTTGTTGGACCGCGGCTCGACTTTCACGTTGTACGGCGGGTCGGTGTTGACCAGGTGGATCGGCCGGCCGTCCAGCAGCCGGTCCACGTCCTCGGCCCGGGCCGCGTCGCCGCACATCAGACGATGGTCGCCGAGCACCCAGATGTCCCCCGGCTGGGTGATGGCCTCATCCGGCGGCTCGGGGACCTCGTCGGGGTCGGTCAAACCCTGCTTGACGCCCGGATCGAGCAGCTTGGCCAACTCATCACCATCGAAGCCGAGCAGCGACCAGTCGATGCCGGCACCCTGCAACTCGGCCAGCTCGATCGGCAGCAGCTCCAGGTTCCACTCGGCCAGTTCCGCGGTCTTGTTGTCGGCGATGCGGTACGCTCGGATCTGCTCGGGCGTCAGGTCCTTGGCCACGTGGACCGGCACCTGCTCCAGCCCGAGCTTCTGGGCCGCCTTCCAGCGGGTGTGGCCGCAGACGATGACGCCGTCGGCATCGACCACGATCGGCTGGCGAAAGCCGAACCGGCGGATGGATTCCGCTACCGCGTCGACCGCCGCATCGTTGATCCGGGGATTGTTCTCGTAAGGCTTGATCTGGGCCAAAGGCCGCAACTCAATGTTCATCTCGTGACCTCCTTGTCACCATGCAACACTTGCAATAAACGCAATCCCGTGCAATAAGCGCAATCCCGTGCAAATTGCCCGCCAGACCGCCAGAAACGCCTCACGTTGCAACGAGGCTTCCCAAGGGTACTGACGGTACCACCCGGCAGCGCCGCGTCGCCCAGGGCGGCCCGTATCGCGTCCTGGGGCGGCTCCCGGCGACGGCGTGGTCCGTCTCGCCGGCCAACGTGCCGACATGGGGCCGCCACGCCAGGGCACACGCCGCCACGACCGGCCCATGCCCCGGCCGGACAGGCAAAACAAACTCTGTCGCGCTTGGCGGCTGTTCCCGCGACCGTCTCGGCGCACGCTTGCGGCGGAGGAACCGTGCGGCTGGCCTGACCAAACTCGCGTTTGCCACGAGTTTGGTCAGACCGGTTTTTCTCTTGACCATACTGCGGTCTGTCCGTAGTATGGTCGGCATGAGAAGCCGCTATCTGGCCGAGGCCGTCAAACGGTTGTGCTTCGCCCGTCGCCACAAGATCGCGCTGGTGTCCGGGCCGCGCCAGTGCGGCAAGACGACGATGGCCAAGATGCTCCTGGCCGAGCGCGCCGTTGGGGGATATCACAACTGGGACGAGTTCCAGTTCCGCCACGCGTGGGCCAAGCAACCCTCCGTTGTCCTTCCGCCCGGCAAGGGCAGGGCGGTTCCCCTCGTTGTGCTGGACGAGATCCACAAGGACCGGCTTTGGAAGCGCAACCTCAAAGGGCTGTACGACACATTGGAACGCCCCTGCGATTTTCTCGTCACCGGCAGCGCCAGGCTCAACATCTATCGACGCGGAAGCGACAGCCTGCTGGGGCGCTATTTCCACTTTCGTCTGCACCCCTTCAGCCTGCGCGAAATGGAGGACGTAACGTTCCTGTCGCCGGATGGGGCGCTGGAGGCGTTGTTCGGCCGCGCGTTCAAGCCTGGCCGCAGCGCCGAGGACCGCCTGCCCGCCCTGATGACCTACGGGCCGTTCCCCGAACCGCTCTTCGAGCATGACGAGCGAGCGGCCAGGCTGTGGAGGCGCAATCACCAGCAGATCGTCATCCGCGAAGACCTCCGGGACATCAGCCGCCTGCCCGACCTTGGCAGGATCGAGCTGCTCGCTGCTCTTCTCCCGGAGCGAGTCGGCTCGCTGCTCAGCGTGGCAAGCCTGCGGGAAACCATGGAAGTGAGCTTCGACACGGTCCGCCGATGGCTGATGTACCTGAAGGAGGTGTATTACCTCTTCGAGGTCAAACCTTGGAGCCGCCGGATTCCACGGTCGCTTCGCCGGGAAGGAAAGGTCTACCTGTGGGATTGGGCGGCGGTGCCGACCGAGCCGGCCCGGTTCGAGAACCTCGTCGCTTCGCATCTGCTCAAGGCCTGCCACTACTGGACGGACACCGGCGAGGGCGAGTTCGACCTGTTCTACTTGCGCGACAAGGAGCGGCGGGAGATCGACTTCCTTATCGTCCGCGACGGCAAGCCCTGGTTGCCGGTCGAGGTGAAGCACGCCGACGTTGAACCATCGCCAAACTGGGGCAGGTTCGCGCCGTTGCTCGGATGCAAACATGGGTTGCAGGTGGTACGCCAACCCGCCTGGCGCGTGCATTGTTGCGGCGACACTAAGGTGCTCGTTGCCGGGGCATCCGAGGCGCTGCGTTACTTTGCCTAAAGTCCGCAAGGGAAAGCTGATGGGATACCTCGCGCGCCGGTCGGCGCGGATGTGGAAGCGATAGGCTGTTGCGCATAAGTCACCGGTTGCCGCCACCGCACCCCTCGCGCGCGTACGCGCGGGCGCACGTCGCGCGGGCGGGGGTACTATGCGGTAATGTGGTAACTGAGAAGAAGATGATGTAATATCTTCTCTTTTCATACCTTACGTTCCCGCCAGTTCCCGCATCGGCTCGTGCGGCGACCCTGCGGTCTGGTCGGCAACCGACTCGTTCGCGCCGCCAGTTGCCACATTTACGTGTGGCAACTGCGGCAACTGCCCGCCGGGACAAAGCAGCCGGTATCGCTGGGCGACCGGGCCGCCTCCGGCGGTCGAGCCCACGTCGTGCTCGATGCGCCGCTGGCCGCGCAGAGCATTGCGGACCTCCTCGATGTCCTTGTCGCTCCACTTGAGGCGGCGCGACAGTTCCCAATGCGGCATCCAGGCGTCCCCGCGTCGCTGCCGCCACGAGGTGAGCACCTCCAGCATCCGCTTGCACTTGGCGTCGAACTCGCCCTCGGCCACGTGCTGGCCGGCCATGAAGAGCATCCGCCGGGTCTGGTAGTCAACGAACCGCCAGGCCCACTGGACGGCCCGCTCGTCGATGCGGGGTTGGAGGTGGCCGGCGCTGACGGCGTGGACGAGCGCGAGCTTGCGGGCCTTCTCACAGGCCCGCGCCCAGATAGCCATGGCCGCCGGGTCGTCCTTCTCCTCGGCCTCGGCGTAGCGGTCGTCGGCGTAGGCGCGACACTCCTCCATCGCCGCGTCGGCCTCCGGCGTCGCCTCGACGCAGACGGGTATCGGGTGCCAGTCCTGGAGGTTGCCCGTCGCCGGTCGGTAGTCCGCCCACCAGCGGGCCGTGTCGAGGATGGACTGCGGGATGGGCCGCGCGACGGGCGTCTGGCCCCGGCCGCGCTTGCCCGCCTCCAGGATGATGAGCCGGGCGAAGAAGCCGTTGTTGAGCATGCGGACGTTGAGGGCCTCGTAGTAGTACTTGGGCACGGCCGTGCCGAGCATGCACAGCGACGGCTGGTCGATGACGCCTGGCGACTGGCCGCCGGCCTTGACCCGCATGGGGTGGATGGTGCTGCTGGAGGTGTACATCTTCAGCAGCACGTTCATGATGCCCTCGTGCCTGGCGTCGGAGGCCTTGTTGATGGCGTTCATCAGGCCGTCAATCTCGTCGGTCTGGAACAGGACCGACGGCGTGACGAACAGTCGGTCCTCGATGCCCTCGCCGCTGGCGAATGCGTCGCCCAGGCAGTCCTGAAGTCCGACCTCGACGCAGATGCGCTGGTTGAC
>DAOOIV010000164.1 GCA_035384605.1 Phycisphaerae bacterium | reverse complement strand
CCAGCGGCCCCAACGCTTCGCGTTGCCCGGCGAGTCAAGGGTTCGGCGTCGTAGAAGAACCAGTAGGTCCCCTGGTACGTGCCTTGCGGCTCCTCTGTGGCCAGCAGGCCGCCGATGCCGCCGGCGCCGTGGATGGGGCGGGACAGGTCCAGGCCTTGACTCGCCGCGGCAGGTGAAACCTGCGGGTTGCCGCGCAAGCCGGCCCGCGTTGCGGGCCGCGTGGTGTCAAGGGTGCAATTGTGATCGGTTGCGTTGTCGCCGTTTTTGAGCATGAAGCGCTCCGGTCGCTATTTGTCGCGGGTGATGAAAATGTACAGTATGGATGACTAGTTGTCAAGTCATTTGAAACCTGGGGTCCATTGGGGGGCCGTGAGAGAAGCGGCGGCACTTCTGGCGGCTCACCCGGTTGTGGTGAACGCAAGCCGAAAGCAGACCGCTTCAGCGGTCTTTCGGGAAGGGCAAACAAGCCGGCCGTTTTACGACTGGTTCACCGTCGGCCAACCATCCTTCTCTGTGTTGCCCCATCGGCCCGTTTTAACGGGCCTGTCAGGCAAGCCCGTTGAAACGGGCTGAGACCACAGAAAGGAAGAAGAACCGCAGGCGACCACCGACCGGCCGTATGAGGGCCGGCCTATCAGCCCGCCTTGGGCGGGAAAACCCGCTGAAGGGGGTTGGTCGCCCAACCTGGACCGGTCGGCATGCCCGCCCGGACGGTTACGTACCCGCCGCCATCGCACCGTGGCCAGACCCCGCAGGCAGCCCGTGCGCATGCCCCGCGCAGCGCGGGCGATCTTGTCAAATCGCGGGGATGAAAAACAAGATGGGATTCACGGGAAGGGTCTGTCCTTTCGCGCTCATCGGCTTGTCTGGCCGAGATTCTCCACAGGGGCGGGTGATGAAGGCTTGCTTGCGGTGCGGTCGAACCGGTTGCGGAATGTCACAAGCCTTAGGCATCGAATGGCAAGCCGATATCCATGCAACGGGTTTTGGTCCTGAGCGCTGGAACCCTACGGCCAGACATGTGTGCGGCTTGCGCGTGTTTCTGGATCGCAGTACGCTTGAGTTGCGGCCCGCAAAAAGGCGGTTCGTCTTAGCTTGCCGGTTTATGAAACCAGGGCGGCCCGCCATGTCGAATCGTCGAACCGCCCTGGGAATCTTTTATCTCAAGGATCGACGCGCCGCAGCGACAGACGTCAGCCGCGAGCGTCTGAGTAGATCGGCAACTGCTGGCGCAGCAGTTGGTGTACTGCCTTGCCTTCTTTGATGACCTGCTCGGCCGTCTTGCGGTACAGGGCCTTGATCTCCTCGAAGGGCATGCTCTTGATGGCCGCCGGGTCCTTGGTGCCGTCCTTAGCGTTGGCCGCGATGAACTTGGCCATGGTACTGGTTGCCACCTCGCGAATGAGCTGCCAGAGTTCCTTTCCTTCCTTGGCTGCGGTGACGCGGCCGAGGGCGATGGACATGGAAAGGATGGCATTCATGCCCACGGCGGCCTTCCTCTGCATGACGCGTATCTGGTCGTTGACAGGTGCGTTCGGTGACAGCCAGCCGAGCTTGATGGCCTCAGCCTTCTCCAAGGCCAGAAGTTCGCGGTCGATCTCCTCAAGCGTACCCAGTTGAGCAAGCGTTCGGCCGACAAAGGCTCGTCCGAGGATATTCTCGATGTGGGCAACGGCCTCCATACAGCCCTTGCCGTCGTATCGCTGGACCTTCTTCCAGAGCGCCATCAGCTCCGGATCGTTCTTGGACTCGATATCGGCGAGCCTGACGTTCTTGGCGAATCGGAGCGTGCCATCATCCAACTTCTGGAACAGCGAGGGGTGTTTTCTCGTGACTTCGCAAGGAACGATCATGCTGTCGATGTAATGGATCGCCTCGTCCGAGCCGGTCGAGGCCCCGAGCGGAGTCGATCCCTTGAAGCGAAGCGTGCCGGTCTTGCCGAGGAAGACGGTCGCGGCCGCCGACGGTATACCGGTGTTGGTGGCCTCTTCGGTTCCTGTAACCATTTCGATAGCCAGCACGCGGAGCAGGAGTCTGACCATATCAAGGTCGGTCGCCCCGGGGGCCAGCTCGACATCTTTGCGGCCGGTGAGCGTGGCGACCAACTCCTTGAGAAGCAATTCAGCCTCCTTACGTTCCTTCTCCGAGATCTGCCGTTTACCGGACTGGGCCACGGCGAGGATTTCCATGACGCGTCCATATTTCTGGAGGCGCTCGGTGTTGGCACCGCCACCGCACTTCATGCCGACGGCATCCAATGCTGTTGCGATGTCGGCCTCGAACGGGTCGTTCGGGGACTTGGACCGATGTGAGACGATCAGTTCGGCGCCATAGGCCGTAGCGGTCAACATGGCCAGGATCGTTTCCGAGAGCGTACCGATCTGGTTGGCCTTGATCAGGGCGGCGTTGATCTCGCCGTTCTTTGCGCACTCTTCAATGGTGCTGTCCTTGGTGGTCACGAGGTCGTCGCCGATGATGAAGATCCGATCACCCATCTTTTCCATGATCAGTTTCCATCCGGCGTGGTCTTTCTCACCAAAGCCGTCCTCGATGGAGATGATCGGAACGCCGTCCTTTTCCATGGCGTCGCGGTAAAGCTCCAGGATTTCGTCGCGGCTCATGTCGACCTTGTGGGCGTCGCGCCAGAAGCGATACATGCCGACGGAGTCCTTTTCGCCTTTTTCCTCGCGATAGGCCTCTTCCAGCGCCGAAGCGGCGGGGTCGAGGGCGATGGCCACATCCACGCCGGGGACGTAGCCGCAGTCGAGAATGGTCTGTTTCATCATGCGCCACAGCCGCTGTTCGGGAACCCGGTCGGTTGGCTCCTTGTCGATGTAGGCCGACAGCCCGCCCTCCGAGCCGATACCCATGACTTTGGCACCGGGGGCCGATTCGATGACCTCCTTGAGGCGGTACTGAAGCCTGACGGTCATTTCCTGGGCCTCTTCGAAGGTCTTGGGCGACAGCGGGATAAACATGCTTTCCTGCATGCTGATGTTGCTTTCGGGATACTCCTTCTGGGTATGAAGCCCGCCCATGCCACAGTTGCGCCACTGCCAGGGCGTGGTCACCTTGCTTCCATCGGCCAAGGTGACGGTCTGCGTCCGGGTTGTGATCATTCGTTCCTTGAGGGCCTTGGCCTTTGTCATCCAGCTCTCGGCCGTGATGGCCACGGCGGCGCGGGCGGCTTCTTCGGCGGCGCGCTGCTCGCGCATCCTGAATTCCTTGAGTTTGCCGCGGTCGGCCAGGAAGCGGTCCAGCAAGCCGACGACGCCGGGCGCGAGGAAGAACCGCCCGAGGACGATTAAGACGTTGTTGTCGGGGGTCGATATCAAGCCCAGGAAGATGCAGATGACGGCGATCGGGAGGCAGATTGCAGCCAGCCAGCCGCTCCAGACGGGAGCGGAAGCCGCAACCGCCAGGTTGTACGGGGCGTCGGGCACATAGTTGCCCTCTTCCTTCTTGACGCCCTCAAACTTGCCCCAGGGGATGAGCAGAATCATCTTGAGATACCAGATCGCTCTTGCCACGCCGCTCTTTTTGAGCATCTCTTCTGCGTATTGCTGCGAAGACTTGTTCAACGCGGTGAGTTTCGCGGCGGTCAGGTAGTGACCCATCTCGTGGATTGCGATGCTGATATGCCAAGACAGGTACAGGATGGCCAGCGAGATGAGTGTCTCTGTGCTGGCGAACATGAACCTGAGGACGTCGCCTTTTCGAGCCGCCCACTCAGGCACGCTCAGCACGGACGAAATGAAGGCGGCATGGAAGGAGACCAGCTTGTGGTTTGCGATGACCCAGCCTCTTTCCAGGAATCCGCCCACCTTGTCCGCGGCCGGCCGTAATGCACGTGCTGCGTTGTTGCCGGTGCAGGAGCTGGAATCTCTTCTTGTTCGTCGATGTCTGCGTCTCCCATTCCCTGAAACCATCTCTGCCATTTGAATGTTTCCTTTCACCGTTGTGTTCACCGTCTTGTGAAGGTCAGTCACGTCAGGATTCAGCAACCGTCACACACTTCGATCTTGCTTGTCCACTCTTCCAATTTCAGCACGGCTTGTTCGGTGGCTGATCGTGCTGAAGGCGGCCCGAAAGCTGCCCGGGCGAGCGTCATCTCACCGCACTCGGGTTTGCCGGCGGGCATGCATTTGGCTCGGGAGGACTCCTGCCTGTACGCAACGTGCCTTTCCCGATCAGCAGTCAGCCCGGTCGACAACCGATGCGCTTTCCATTCATCTATGCGGGGATCGCGGATGTTTCTCGCGACGCCCTGCCGCGGGGCAGAGGGCATACCCGGAGTGCGCCAGGGCGTGCCGCGCGGCCTCGCCACACCTGCCAAGCGGGCGTAATCTCCTACCACGGGGGGTGGAGGATGTCAAGCGGTGGCAGATGTAGCGATTGTCCGGGGGTGCGTGACCGTCTGGGCGGGCATGCGGACCGGTGCAGGTTGGGCGATCAAGGCCGTTCAGCGGGTTTTCCCGCCAAAGATGGGCTGATAGGCCGGCCGTTGTACGGCCGGTTGGTGGTCGCCCGCGGTTGTTCTTCCTTTCTGTGGTCTCAGCCCGTTTCAATGGGCTTAACTGACAAGGACAGGCCTGTTAAAACGGGCTTGATGGGGTAACACAGTGAAGGGGTGAATTGGCCGACCGTGAACCAGTCGTCAAACGGCCGGCTTGTTTGCCCTTCGGGAAAGACCGCTGAAGCGGTCTGCTTTCGGCTTGCGTTCACGACAACCGGGTCAGCCGCGTGGCGTGCCGCCGCTTCTGTCACGGGTCCATTGTCCGGTAGCGGGTCAGAAATGTGTCGTGTCCCGAGCACTTCGGGGGTTGTTGGCAGTCGGTCCTGGCGTGACGGTGCTCAGCCACTTCGTACAGCATGGCCGAAATCCGACACGGGGCAAATACCGGATATCGCGATCGCGGGGTCGTGTGGTTGAGGTTGTGGATGGCGGACATCGCGCGCGGGCCCGTCCTGGAACGGCGCCCGGCCGGATGCACTGGGTGATGGCCGGGCCCGCGACAGCCGTGGTCAACGTGGTGGCTACCTGTTCTCGTCACCGTTCTGTTTCCGGGTTGCCGCGCCGTCTGGTGCGCGGCAGGACGCGCGTTTTTTCAGCTTGAACGGGTTATTTGAACGCGTCTACATAATAGGATTTGTCTGTATGTGTCGACTTGTCGGCTCGCTCCTTCGAGGCAGTGCCGATGGGCGTCAGTTCGACCTCGCGGAATTGACCGGACGAGTCCTGTTTGAGGACGATCCGGCACTCGGCGTCGCCGATCGTCTCCTTTGCCGTCAGGTATTTGACTTCGGTCTTGTCCGCTGCCGTCTGCGGGGATGATGAGAAACCAAAGGTCGCCATGTGAGAAACCTCCAAGATGTGCGGTTGCGCTTCACCTTGCCAGGTGATGCGCCGCCCGGGGCGGCGGGAGTATTCCGCGCCGACCCCTGCAGGACCAACGACGGGTGGATCGCAGGTCCCCATATGCCTGATGCCATTCTCGATCGTAACCCGGTGTTCCCTCGCCGGGTGATCTTCGCAATCATCCAGAAGGCGACCGCCTCATCGCGCTCGCGTCGAGCAATGATCCGCTTTTGCCGCGCTCGGCACCTTTCCGGCGGCTGACTCTGTCTGGAACGGACGCATTCGAAGAGCCGTAGAGCCTAAGGCGGACCGCCTTTTTGCGGGCCGCAACCCAAGCGCACTGGGATCCGCAAACATGCGCGTAAGCCGCACAGATGTCCAGCCGTAAGGTTCTAAGCGTAGTATACAGGCAGTTGGCCGGTTGGACAAGCGAGAAGGACGATTTTGGACCGGAGTCTTCGCTTTGGCTGCGTTGCAGAGGACCAGCGACAATGCGCGGGGTCGAGCGGGCTGGACGGCTTTTTGGGTGCGGGTACGGAGGACCGATTATAGGATTCTCGTGGGATTCTAGTGGACGTCGGAGGTCATGGTCGATACAACGAGCCAGAGGAGGATGGCCGGTCGGGCCGCCACGCGGTCATTGGCTCTTGGCGGAGTGGTCATAGCACGGCGATGTTCCATGCAGCCTCGACAACACTTGGGTCCGGCGGGTTCGTGTTTGTCCTGTTCGTCGTGGCGGCCGCGGCGCTGGGGATCTTCGGTTACCTCCAGGGTCAGAAGCGGAGGCAGGAACTGGAGGCGATGGCCCGTCAGCGGGGCTGGAGTTTCAGTCCAGACCGCGATCCGGAAATCAGCTATCGGTTCGGTTCGTTTCCTTGCCTCGAGCGGGGGGCAAACCGCTATGCCTACAACATCATGGAGGGGCAGGAGCGCAACTGGCGCATCTGTGGCTTTGACTACCACTATCGGACGGGGAGCGGCAAGAACACGCATCACCACCACTTTTCGGCGATAGTGGTTCACACAGGGTTGCCGCTTCAGTCTTTGTCCATACGGCCGGAGGGAATCTTTGACAGAATAAGCGAGTTTTTGGGCTTTGACGACATCGATTTCGAGTCCAGCGAGTTTTCCAGGCGGTTTCATGTCCAGGGCCCCGATAGGAAGTGGGCCTTTGACGTGCTTCATCAGGAGACGATGGAGTTCCTCTTGTCGATGCCCGCTTTTTCGATCGAAATGCATGGTCCTCATGTAATGGCCTATCGATCAGATCGGTTCAGCGTCAGGGATTACGAAGATGCTTTGCAGGTTCTTGTGGGCATCCTGGATCGGTTGCCGCGATACCTGCTTCGCGAGATGAAAGGGGTGGACTGATGAACGGGATGCTTCTGGCAGAGAACGGGGGCCTTGTTTCGGTGTTGATCGGCGGCGGCTTGGTCCTATTCCTGTTGGTCATTGTTGCGGCGATGTACAACGGTTTAGTGCGGGCAAGGAATGCCTGCGACGAATCGTGGGCGGACATCGATACCGAACTCCGACGGCGTTATGACCTGATTCCGAATCTTGTTGAGTGCGTGAAGGGCTACGCGGTCCATGAAAAGGAGACTCTCGAACGGGTGATCAAAGCGCGAAACATCGCGATGGAGAACCACGGCTCGCCCGAATCCCAGGCCAAGGACGAGAACGTGCTCGTGGGGGCCCTCAGGCAGGTCTTTGCTTTGGCAGAGAGCTACCCGCAACTGAAGGCCAACGAGAACTTCTTGCACTTGCAGGAGGAACTGGCGAACACGGAGGACCGCATCCAACGGTCAAGGCGGTTCTACAACGCCAACGTACGAGATCTGAACAACCGAATTGACGTGTTTCCGTCAAATCTGATCGCATCCAGCTTCGGCTTCGGCAAGCGGGAGTACTTCGAGATCGAGGATGCGCTGGTTCGCGAACCGGTCAGGGTGCAGTTCTGACGGCGCGTGGGGCGGTGGGTAGAGGGCGGCGAACCGCCATTTCGAGCATAACTTCTGATATCATATGCACTTAGTATTTCATGAATCGGTTGTATGCCTTGTGACGCCCACCCGGGACGGACAAAGGTCTTCGATGGTCCGAGAACGGTCGGTTCCTTGGCCGCTTGCATTTGGATGGCCGAAACGTAAGCTAACAGGTCTAGGATCCCTGTAGACAGAGAACGCGTTGAGGACGGCGCCTATGAAGGACAATATTCATCCCAAATACGTGGATTGCACGGTTACTTGTGGCTGCGGGAACACATTCAAGACCCGCTCGACCAAGCCCGAGCTGAAGGTCGAGATTTGCTCGAATTGTCATCCGTTCTTTTCGGGGCAGGAGAAGTTTGTCGACAGCGCAGGCCGTGTCGAGCGATTCACGAAGAAGTTCGGCGGCAACTACTTTACCAAGACCAGGCAGGAGAAAGCCAAGTCTAAGGCCTAGCTTGCGCACGGTGGAGCCGATGCCGCTACTTTGGAGGCGCGCATCGGCGGTCGTGCGGCCCGCTTGGCGCTGTGTTATATCCATCCACCTCGGATTGACAGCGAACGCAGGTCGCGATCAGTCCGGGGTGTTTTTTTTCGGGGCTTGGCCGATTGTTTGACTGCGGCCTAAGGCGGGCCGCAACCCAAACGTCTGGCGATCCAGAAACATGCGCGCAAGCCGCACAGATGTCTGGCCGTAAGGTTCTAAATGACCAATGCCGAGATCCGGATGAACAACGTCGAAATCACAATGACTTA
>DAOOIV010000163.1 GCA_035384605.1 Phycisphaerae bacterium | reverse complement strand
GTTCCGAGAAACGGGGCGGAAGCGGAGCGGGGACGGTGAGGCGATGAGGGGTGCGCGACAGTCTGGGCGGGCGTGCCGACCGGTTGCCCGCCAAAGGCGGGCTGATAGGCCGGCCGTTATACGGCTGGTTGGTGGTGGCCCGCGGTTCTTCTTCCCAAGGCGGCCTTCGGCCGCAACCACGAAGGGCCGCCCGTTTACGATCATAAGCCCTTGTTTGCAGGCTAGTTACACGTTGTAGCCGGCAAGATGCGCACAAAACGCACATCAGTCGCGACGGAAGGGACTAATGCAGCTCTGGCCCCAGCTTGCGCTCTACTGAATGCGCCCTGACCCCAAATCCTCCTGACCTCGGACTCTCGAGGTTCCGTGTTTTCCTATTGGTGGTTGCCGTGATCGACTCGCCTTCCTGCAAGATACAGCATGAAACCTGCGCCGGCGAGCATCAGGACCAGCGCGTATGTGACACCGACCTCGATGCCAAAGCCCGTCCATAACCAGCCCACAACAACGCTGCTCACCAAATCGCCAATGCCCGTCACGACCGCAAGCGCCCCGAAGCCGCTCCCCCTGATGCCGGAAGGCAGAAGCTCCGCTGCGACGGCATCCTCAACGGCTTCATACAGGCCGACACCGGTGCCTCCGAGTGCAAACATGATTGCCAGGCCCGCATAGCTCCGGACGCCCGCCACCATGCAAGCGGCCGCGAGCGCTGCGGCCATGTAACCGGCCACCAGGAGCAACCGCTTGTTCGTACGGTCCGCCATCCATCCGCCCAGATACGACCACGAGGCGTACAACACGTTATGAAGCGTGTAGCCGGCAACCGAGAGTGTCGCGGCCCGGCCCGGGCCGATATCGGGCGAGAGAACGGTCACCGCGTACAGGATGTAGAAAGTGTCCGCGAAATCACCGAGACCGAATAGGCCGACGGCGCCAAGGAACTCCTTGAACCGCGAATTGAAACCGCCGAAGCTCTGAAGGAAAGGTGTTCGGATCGGCGTTCGGTCCTTGCGCTCACGCACCAGGAGCGTGATGGCAAAGACGGCCAGAACCGCGGGAATGGTTGAGAGCAAGATCAGACCGCGGTGAGTCAGGCCAACCCGCAACAAGAGCAGCACCGCGATTGGCGCGATGATCGCCCCGGTTGTATCCATGGCGCGCTCGAACCCGAAGGCCCGGCCATAGGTGGTCGGCGTAACCGCGTCGGCAAGCAGCGCTTTCCTGGGGGGCGTGCGCACGCCGCGAGACACCCACGCCAGCACACGGCCACCGAGCACAATGAACCAGTTTGTGGCCAGGGCAATGACCACCGGCGAGAAGGCCATGAAACCGTAACCGCCGGCGCAAAGGACCTTCCGGCGGCGCAGCCGATCCGCCAGCCAGCCGCCGTAGAGCTTCGCGATGCTCGAAAAACCATCGGCAAAGCCCTCGATCGTACCCAACGCCCCGGCCGCGGCACCCATGGATGCCAGGTAAGCCGGAAGCGCGGCCGTCACGGTCTCGTGGCTCATGTCGCTGAAGAGCGAGGCCATGCCAATTCCGAAAACCGTCGGTGTGAGCCAACGTGCATGGTTCGGCGTGGCGCCAGAGGCAGGAGCGCAGTCGTTGGGTGATTCCGATGACACTGACAGGCAGCCCTATATAAACTCGGCCATCGATTCTATCGCTGCCAGCAGAATTGTGGTAACGGCGATCAGTGCGGCACCCCCGTTCCGCAGCGCGGTCGCCAATCCAAACTGCCCTCGACATGGACGACCCACCGGCAGAATCAAAGGCGTTTCGTTCGCGTATCTGTGGTAGGCATCGCCGTATCGTTGGGCCAGGCGGATTTCTTCCCATGCGATAGTCAAACCATAGAACAAAATGAAATACGCGCTGGCGATCAGAAACAGCTTGGAATCGTTCAACAAGCAGCAGAATCCATACGCCATCAATACCGACCCGAGATAAAGAGGATGGCGGCAGAGCGAGTAGACCCCGGTAGTGGCAAGCTCCTCCTTCTTGCGCAGACTACCGAGCGCTGCGAATCGGAAAGCAACCCCCGCAAGGACCATCGCAAGCCCCACGAACACCCAGGCGTTGGGCCTGTCCAGATCGAAGGGGACCTCATGGTTGTAGACGCCCTCGCCCAGGCCAAACCCAACCAGCAAAAGTCCTGCCTTGGTCCGGAGCCGCTTGGTTCCGACGATCAGGGCGAACCAACGTGGGTGGTTTCCCGCCCATTGAATCCAATCAGGTCTCATCAGTCACCCCTAATCCTTTCATTGCAGACAGTCGTTACAATCGTCCGGCCTTCTCGCCCGATGGCTACGCCCCGCAGGGTCAAAGGCGCAATGGTACCGGTCCTCGTGCGTTTGCGGTAGTATATACAAGATGGGCAGACCCGTCATACCAGCTTGCGCGCGGAGCTATCGGGCGCGGGTTTTGAACTCGACGGGCAGCGAACTCAGGGGCGCTCCCCTCTCGCTGCGAAAAGAGTTGAACCTGCCCCTGTTGAGCCAGAAGCGGTAGGTCCATGACGGTTTGAGCTTAACCGGGATCGTCAGCACCCTGCGATCCTGGTCGTAGGAAATATCGCCGGTGATTTCGGGGAAATTCGAGCCGCCGCCGACCACGGACCAGCTCTTGTCAACCATCGGTTCGCTGAATGTGATCTTGATGGCCGTCAGATCCGGATCGACGTCAGTGGCCCCATTGGCGGGGACTATGGATATGACCCTCGGTCGTTCCTGGTCCTTGAGGCCTGCGGCATAGCGGTTGAAGAAATCGACGACCCGGGGCATGAAGGCCTCAAGCGTCGGATACCGGTCGCGACGACCTTCGTATTCCGCGAGGAGCCTGCTGAGATCGCTGACCCAGGTGAAACCATGATCTGCCTCCTGCCTTGCCGCGGTCGCCGCGGCTGCCTTTCCCATCGTGTCGGCGACGTACCTGACCGTACAGGCCCGGACCATCGATTCCCGGAGCAGAGTCGACGCGTTGCCGTAGGCCTGCCGTCTCATCTCGTCTTCGCAGGTGCTGAAGATTCGCTGTGCAGCGTCGAGCATCGTGTCCAGGTGCTTGTCCACCAGGGGATTGGCGTAGGAATGAGCGAATTCATGGACCGCGGTCAGGGCGGTGTTGCTGTCAAATTCCGGCAGTCCTTCGTGGTCGAACTTGTACGCGCCGATGATCGAGTACATCTCGACGGGTCCCGCGGCCGGGCGGAAGCTCGGTCCGTAGCAGCCACCTCCGTTGAGCAGGCCGACGACCGGCCGCAACTGCACCTCGGCGGTTGTCCCGAAGTATGAATCGAACCATTGTCGCAAATCGCGGTTGCCGAGTGCCGCATCGAGGCGGGCGGCGGCCGAGGCGTAGAAGTCGCGATGTTGCTCAACGAACGCTGCGAAGCGGGCGTGCTCGACAAACAGGCGGGCCTGTTTCAGGAAGTCGCGGGCTTCCTCCGTTTTCCAGCGAGGGTCGAGCATGATCGCATCCGGCGGCTGGTCGAACGGCACCCGTTCCTTCAGTTCAACGGTGTCGCTCACATGCACGGCCATGCTCATGACCGCGTCATAGCTGACGCCGCGGCTCGCGCGGAGTCGCTGTGCGGCAAGAACGACAGGGTGATTCCGGTACTTGCTGAAATGCTTCTTGACTTCGTCGGCATAGACCGACTGGGAGTTCGGCATGTTGTACTCCGGATTGCCGGCAAGGCGGAAAATGATGCTCATCAGCTCCACGCGGGGGTCGACGACCGCGCGGATCGCCGGTCTGCCGGCGGGTCGGCTGGCAGGCGGCTCGGCCGAGCTCAGGCCGACGGCCGGCGGACTCTGAGCGGGCTTGGCGACGCGTTGCTCTTGTTCGCCCGCCACCGGGGCCCCGGCCAGACCGTTCGTCGTCATCAGAAGAGCAAACGCGCCGCTCAACAGGTTCATGATCATGGTTGATTGCCCCGCTCTTGAATATCAACGCGATCTGTCTGGTGCCGCCCTCAGTCGGTCCAGATCCATCCTTATAGACGTCCAGGCGGGTCAGATGTTACACGTGCAGTCGCGCCGGCCGGGCAGTTCATGAGCTTTCCGGGGTTTGAACCCGGCTCAGGGCGGGCATATCATGATTGGTTCGGCTCGCGGCCAGAGAGCGTTGCCAGGGGGGTGCCAGAGTGTCCGAGTTCGTCATTCATAGTGAGTTTGAGCCTGCAGGGGACCAGCCGGCGGCCATCGAGAAGCTGACGGGCGGGTTTCAGTCCGGGCGCAAGTTCCAGTGTCTGCTGGGGGTGACCGGATCGGGCAAGACCTTCAGCATGGCTCACCTGATTCGCAACCTCAACCGGCCGACTCTGGTGATCAGCCACAACAAGACGCTGGCCGCCCAGCTTTATGACGAGTTCAGCAGCCTGTTTCCCGAGAACGCAGTGGAGTACTTCGTCAGCTACTATGACTACTACCAGCCGGAGGCGTATATCCCGCAGCGGGACATCTACATTGAGAAGGATGCCTCGCGCAACGACGACCTTGACCGGCTGCGTCTTTCGGCGACCAGCTCGCTGGTCTCCCGCCGCGATGTGATCATCGTCGCCAGCGTCTCGTGCATCTTCGGCCTAGGCTCGCCCGAAGACTTCAAACGGAGCATCATCACGATCCGCCGGGGCGACCGGGTCGAACGTGACGAGCTGCTGCGGCGGTTCGTGGATCTCCAGTACGAGCGGAACGATGTTGATTTCCGGCGCGGTAAGTTCCGTGTCCGCGGCGACGTGGTCGAGCTGTGTCCGGGCAACGAGGAATTCGCCTATCGTATCGAACTGTTCGGCGACGAAGTCGACCGTATTGACCTGATCGACCCGCTGACCAATGAGACGATCACCGATCAGGACGTGATCTTCATTTACCCGGCGGTCCACTACGTGATGCCCGAGGACCGGATCGCGGCGGCGATCAAGAGCATCCAGGAGGAGCTCGACCAGCGGCTGATGGAGCTCAGGCGGATGGGCAAGTTGCTCGAGGCCCAGCGCCTCAGCGCCCGCACGCGGTATGATTTGGAGATGATCCAGGAAGTGGGCTATTGCAGCGGCATCGAGAACTACTCGAGGCATCTGAACGGCACGCCGCCGGGGGCCAAACCTTTCACGTTGGTGGACTATTTTCCGAAGGATTTCCTGTTGATCCTCGACGAGTCCCACGTGACCATCCCGCAGATTCGGGCGATGTATGCCGGTGACCGCAGTCGCAAGGAGGTGCTGGTCGAGCATGGTTTTCGGCTGCCGTCGTGCCTGGACAACCGGCCCATGCGGTTTGAGGAGTTTGAGAGCATGTGGAACCAGGTGCTGTTTGTCAGCGCCACGCCCGGGCCGTACGAACTGGAAAAGTGCGGCGGCGAGGTGGTCGAGCAGATCATCCGGCCGACGGGACTGGTGGATCCGCTGATCCACGTGCGGCCGGCTCGCGGGCAGGTGCCCGATCTGCTTGACCGCATCAGCGAGCGAGTGGCCGTCGGCGAACGCGTGCTGGTAACGACGCTGACCAAGCGGCTGGCCGAGGACCTTTCGGCCTACGTCGATCAGAAAGGATTCCGATGCAAGTACCTGCACAGCGAGATCGACACGCTTGAACGGGTCGAGATTCTGAATGATCTTCGGCGGGGTGATTTCGACGTGCTGGTCGGCGTCAACCTATTGCGCGAAGGACTTGATCTGCCCGAGGTGTCGCTCGTGGCAATCATGGACGCCGACAAGGAGGGCTTTCTTCGGAGTGAGACGTCATTGATTCAGACGATCGGCCGCACCGCCCGGAACGTCAACGCCGAGGTGATCCTCTACGCCGACAAGACCACGCCGAGCATGCAACGGGCCATCGACGAGACCAACCGCCGGCGCGAAATCCAGCTCAAGTACAACGAAGAGCACAAGATCACTCCCGAAACGATCAAGAAGGCCATCCGCAGCTCGCTGGAGCAGGAGATTTCGGCCCGCAAGATCGCTCGGGAGGCTGTGCATGCCGCGGAAGATGAGTATGATCGCAGCGAGTTGATTGCGGCGCTGGAACAGGAAATGCTCGAGGCGGCCGAGAGGCTGGATTTCGAGAGGGCGGCGGTGCTGCGAGATCGGATCCGGCAGTTGGAGACCGGACCACAGGCTCAGCGAGCCGACGCCGGACGATAGCCACGGCCAGGAGACCCCGTTTCTTGGCGAGCCGGTGCTGCTTCGCGTGGTCTTCGGTAATACCGGCGGCATAGGAACCTATCCCGGCAGGTGTGGGAGCGGCATCCTGGCGGTCCGATGAGAGGCCGGAAACCTGTTTCACACAGCCTGTCGAGACCGGCTGTGAGGTCACCGGCCGGTCAAGAAGAAACGACCAGATGGGGGATGTTTGCGAGAGGATGACCATGGCTCAGATGATTGATCGTGAACGGCTTCGGAGGCAGTGGGAAGATGCCTTGGCCGAGGACGGCTTCGACCGGGACATCACCTCTTTGACGACCGTCGACGACGCAGCCACGGGCACGGCTCGTCTTGTAGCCCGCCAGGGCGGCGTCTTTGCCGGCGCGGTGATCTTCGACCTGCTGCGTGAGGCGTACTCTCACAAATTGACGGTCACGGTCAACGCGCAGGACGGTGCAAACATGAGGAAGGGCGAGGGAATCGCCGTGCTGGCCGGTCCGATGCGTCTGCTCCTGGGCATTGAGCGAACCTTGCTAAACTTTCTGCAGCGGTTGTGCGGCGTGGCCTCGCTGACCCGTCGTTATGTCGATGCCGTCGGCGGGACGCAGGCGAGGATCTATGATACGCGTAAGACGATTCCCGGCTGGCGTCAACTGGACAAATATGCCGTCCGCTGCGGCGGCGGCTGGAACCACCGCATGGGCCTGCATGACGCCATTTTGGTTAAGGACAATCACTTGGCGGGCGTGAGTATTGATTCACTGGCCGTCGCCCTGTTCGATATGGTTCGGGAGGCCGCTGCGCTGGCGCCGCCGCCGGCGTTCATTGAGGTCGAGGTCGACACCATCGAGCAACTCGAGGAAGTGTTCAAGGTTTCGGGCGTAGATGTCATTCTGCTCGACAATTTCTCTATTGCCCAGATGCGACAGGCGGTGAGGCGGCGGGATGAATTGGGCTTGGCCGGCCGGGTGCAGTTTGAGGCCTCCGGCGGTGTCGACCTGGATTCGGTCCGCGGCATCGCGGAAACCGGTGTTGAACGGATCGCCGTGGGAGCACTCACCCACTCGTCCGGCGCGCTGGATATCGCCATGGATCTTGAGACCACCAGGCTGTCCGGCTGATCAGCCCCGGCAAAAGCGGCCGTCGACGCCGGACAGCGGCCGGTCATTGCGCGCAATCAACATCCGGCGGCATCTTCTCGCCGCTGATGCATCGCTGAAAGATTCCAAAGTCGGCCTGGTCAACGTCGCCGTCGTGGTCGAAATCCGCGGCACGGCAGGCCCACTCGACCGGACCGAGACCCGGACCGGAGCTGCAATCACTGAATACCTCATAGTCCGCCCCGTCGACGTCGTTGTCCTGGTCGAAGTCGGCCGGGGTGGTGAAGCCGACAGTGGTGAAGATCGGGGATCCGCTGCTGGGTCGATAGACTTGGATCACCCGAATGTTCTTGTTGTGGAGCTCCTGAAGGATCGATGGCGAGATGCCCGGCTCGAGCCGTGGCTCGAAGAGAAAGTGCTCGCTGAAGTTGTGATGCTCCGGCCGGTAGGTCTGCGAGTACGGGCTGTGCAGGATGATCGGGGAGCTGGTATAGCCGTAGATGCGGGTCTCAACCCAGCGAGCCAGCGGCGCGGTGTATCCTGCCGCGCTGCCCGCCGGCGTAGGTGGCCAGTAGAACTGGGTCGTGATGGAGATCTTCGCGTTGAGGACCAGGTTGCGAGTTTGCAGAGACTCGCCGGGTTCCTGGGCGAACGGCGGGAAGAGCCGCACGCTGTCGGTCAGGGTGGTGCCCATGCCCTCGTACGTCCTCACGGGAACCGGCAGGACGTGGTCAACGCGGAGGTCCAGGTAGCCGGGTCCCCAGTTGGAAAGTACGCCCAGGTCGCGGATCGTTAGCAGAGGGCTTTGCGAAGCGGCCACGAGCACGCCGAGCCGGCCGGTGGTCAGCGTGTACCGCCGCGGATTGCCCATGTCGGCGAAAACCCAGGTGTCG
>DAOOIV010000162.1 GCA_035384605.1 Phycisphaerae bacterium | reverse complement strand
ACACAATACGGCACCAGTGTGCCGTCGTTATCGCTGAAAATGACGGCATACAGGTCGAAGCTCTGGGCCTGGCCGGCGGCATTGTAGGCCTGCCCGTCAGCGTAGCCTTGGCCGTCCTCGATACGACGGTAGATGGCGTAATCGTTGTTCGGCGTGCCGTTCTGCCCCGTCAGCTTCAGCGCATACCGCTGCGCGGGCGTGGTGGGAATCATGCCCGAACGGAACCGCACCCACATGTCGGCGGTGGCGCCGATGTTGGCCTTGAGGCGCGACACGCCCACCTGTGGCCAAGTTGTGATGTTCCCGCCGTTGTCGGCGTGCACCGAGACGAGCATGTCTCTGGCGTTTGTGCCTGCCAGCTTGAACTGCACACCGGTGACCGACGTGCCAGTCGCGATGAAAGTCTGGTACCACACGGGGGCCCACGAGGTCCACGGATCAGCGCCCCACTCGCCCGAGTTGCCTCCGAAGGCGCAGCTATAATCCGTGGGCAGGTCGAGGTCGAGGCTGGTCGAGCCGCTGCCGGGAATCACTACGTTAGATACCGCTTTGGGCCGGCCCCAGAACAGAGGCTGGTCCAGGAACAAGGAGTAGATGCCCCCGGGCATCGTGAACGTGTAGTAAGACTGCGGATTCGGCGGCAGGCCCACGCGGTAGCTCTTGCCCGCCACACTTCCGCCGTCAACCACGCAGTGGATGTTCCACTCGTATAACGACAGGTAGTTGCCGGAGCGGCCCTTCACCTTCTCGATCCAGCAATTCCCCGTCAGGGTCCCATCAGCCAGAGCCTGCGGTCCAGCCGACGCGAGCAGCATTCCGCCGCTGATCACCACCGCCAACACATGGAGCCCGGTTGTCTTGGTTCCGTCCATGCTTCACCTCGATGGAATGAAAACAGACATACGTCCGTCGGTAGGCCACGCGCCTCCCGAGTTATTGCAGAGCCACAATGCAGACTCGCCCCTCCAAAAACACGCCCGCGACCCTGCGCGCTGGCACCGCTGACATGGTCGAAGACCGGCGTACAGGGCACCGGTGGACCTTCCGTCTTATTGGATACGCAGCGTGTCCCACTTCATCGTTGGGGCCGTGCCGGAGCTGTTGCCGGTCTTGAACCCCACGCTGATCTGTGTGTTGGATCCGCTGTTGAACGTCTTGGTGTACTGCACCCACGTGTCCCCGTTCCCGTTGGTGCCCGTGTTCGAGAACTTCTTGATCTCCGTCCAGCTCCCTGGGTCGGAGTCGAAATTCTGGGCCGTGTTGCTGCCCAGCTTGTAGAAACACTCGCGCCAATAGCTGCTCGTCGAACTCGGGCAACGCATGTAGATCGAAAGGGTGTAGCTGGCGTTCGGGGAGATGTTGTACACCTTCACCTTGGACGAAGACCCGGTGTTGCTGCGGGTGGCCTGCAGGCAATCGCCCGACTGGCCGCCGGTAACGCTCGACCAGCTCGCCGCCCCGCCCCAGGGGGCGTCGTAACTGCTCGACCAGCTTGGTACCGAGTTGAAGTCCTCGGCCACCGTGATCTTCGACGGATTGACCGTCAACGTCACCGCGATCGTCTGCGGACTGTTGCTCGCGTTCGGATCGCTCACCGTGATGGTGCCATAGTACGTCCCGGCCGACAAACCACTGGTCAAGTACGTCACCGTGATGGTGTCCTGCTCACCCGTACTTGTCCCGCTGGTCGGCGAGCAGGACAACCACGAGACATTGTCGCTGATCGAGTAGTTCAGCACGCCCAACCCGTTGTTGGCCACGGTAAACGTCTGGTTTGAGGCATTGCTGCCTTCGGTACAAGATGGCGACAACGTCGCTGGTGACCGGCTGATCGACGGAGCGGCACCCTCGGGGACAATCCGCATCGTGTCCCATTGCACCGTCGGTCCGGCTCCGCCGTAGGAGCCCAGTTTGTGGCCCAGCGTGATCTGGGTATTACTGCCTGTGTTCAGGGCGACGTTGTACTGGGTCCAGGTGTTGCCGTTGCCGTTCGTGCCGTCATTGGCAAACTTCTTGATCATGGTCCACGTGCCGCTGTTGTTATCGAAATCCTCAGCGGTGTTGCTGCCCAGTTTGCACGCGGTTTCACACCAGTAGGTGCCACCAAAACTGGGGCATTTGACATACACGCTCACGATGTAGTTGGTATTCGCGGTCACGCCGTACACCTTGGCCTTGACCGACGAACCCTGGCTGCCTCGCGAAGCCTGCAGTGCATTACCCGACTGGCCGCCGGCCACGATCGACCACGTGGCCGCGCTTCCCCATGATCCGTCAAAACTCGACGACCAGCTCGGCATGGTTTCAAAGTCCTCAGAGACCGTAGTGGCCGGCGGGTTGACCGTCAGCGTCACCGCGATGGTCTGCGGGTTGTTGCTGGCGTTGGGGTCGCTGACCGTAATGGTCGCGTTGTACGTCCCGGCCGACAGGCCGCTGGTCGAGTAGCTCACCGTAATCGTGTCCGCCTCACCGGCGCTCGTGCCGCTCGTCGGCGTGCAGCTCAACCAGGCCTGGTTGTCGCTGATGGTGTAGCTCAGTGTACCGATCCCGCTGTTGGTCACGGTAAAGGTCTGGTTTGAGGCGTTGCTGCCCTGCGTACACGATGGTGATAGCGTCGTCGGCGACAGACTGATCGCCGGGGCGGTCGGGGGAGCGGCCACTTGCTTGACAGACACCCGGTCCACACTGATTCGGTAGGCCGGGTTGCTCACCGCCTGATGGGCCATGATCCAGATGGAGGCCGTGCTGCCCGTGGCGGTGAACGTCCGCCAGGTCCGCTCCCAGACCTCGTGCACCGCGTTCTCTTCGGCGATGATATCGCTGCTCCAGTTGATGCTTGCCGCATTGGGATTGCTGGTTTGGCCCGTCAGATCGATGCCGGTATGGAACGAAACCTGCGGCTGGAACCCGCGGAACTCATAGCGGAAGTCGAGATCCAGCAGATACATGTTGCCGGCACTGAGACCCGTAATTTGCTGCCTGATGCCGCCGGTGAACGCCGCATTCGGGTTCTGCATCTCCGATAACGTCGTCGGATGTACCTGGCCCGCGCCAAACTGCTGGCTGTAGAGCCCCGCGGTTGCTTCAGACGGGTTGTTCGCGTTCCAGGTCCCGCAGGCCGTGGCGATATCGCCCGCGCCGCGGATGTTCCAGTTCTCCCAAACGCCCGTCCCGCCGGCCACGAACAGGGTCAGGCCGGTACACCACCTGTCCTCGTTCATGTAGGCGCCGAAGGCGATCAGATCGTCGCGAATCTGGCTGGCCTGAAAGACCCCGTGCCAGCCGTGATAGGTGGTCCCTTCGGTGTAGATCACAGGCGGCATCCGCCAGCCGCGATCACGGTACATGTGAACGTACTTGCGCCAGCGCAGCGCGTAATCGCACGGCGGATCGTATGTGGCGTTGTTGATCATCAGTTGGTCGTTGGGGCCGCCGTAGCTGTGGTACCCGACATAGTCGCTGACCGCCAGCGAATCACGCGCTTCAAGCATCTTCCAGATGTTGCCCGGGGACCCGACGGAGATATTCAGCGTCACCGCCTTCATGCCCAACTCGTGACAGCGTTCGGCGAAAGCCTTCTCAAACGCCAGAACGTTTGCCCATTCGGCATCGCCCCAGCCGGGCTCGTTGCTGCCCTGCCAACAGTCGATGCGCGGATGGTACTGCTGCTCAATCCAGCAGTTGTCGGCGTGTACGCGACCGTAGTAGGTCGGGTTTGTCAGGTACGTCCCCATGAGATGGTCAATGTACAGGCGACCCACAATCACCGTGTCGATCATGTTCGGTCTGCTGCCCCAGTAGTCGGCATCGCCCATCTGCATGGTCAGCGCGGTCTTGGGGTTCATATTGACCACCGTGTCGGCCTCGCCGTAGTCATACTTGCCGGCGCCGACTTTGCCGATCCGGGTTGATTGCTTCCAGTAGCCGGTTCCGGCGGTGGACCAGGGACTCCACCCTGAAGCCAAACCGTTCGACCAACTCCCCTCGAAGCTGCCATTATTCACCAGTTCGCCGCCGGTGGTCTCGGGGACGTCGGCGTCCGGATCCGGGGGCTCTTCTTCGGGCGGAGACGGCGGACTGGTCGGGATCGGACCGCTGATGACTACATTGTCGATCCAGATACGGCCGTTGCCGAAGCCAGGCCACTTGCGCATGGCGTTCACGTACACCGTCATGACCTCGAAAACGGCCGTGGTTGAGACGGTCAATGTCCGCCAGGCGTTCTTGTCGCCCTGGGCGGCGGACCACTTCACCGAGCCCTCGTGGATGTTGGTGTCGCCGTAAGGATCCAGGCCCACGTTGGCGACCATGTTCTCGCCGCTGTAGGACTCGCCCTGATCGATCTGCATGTATACGTCGGCACTGACCGTGTAATTCTGCCCGGGGATGACGTAGATCTGCTGGTAGATGCCAGCCCGTTGGCTGGTGTAGTACTGAGCGCACTCCGGGATGTCGATCCGCTGGGAGTGCGTTCCGTTGGTCGCCCGTACGGTTGAGTCACTGAAAGTCGGGGCACTCACGAAGTGGCCATAGGTCCCCGTCCAGTTGTTGCCCACGCCACTCGTGAATCCGCTTTCGAAGCTGGGGTTGTGGACCGTACCCCATGCTGACCCCGCCGGCACCCAGGGGGTGGTCACCTTGCAGTCGCAAGTGAACCCTGGAGGACACAAGGCCTGTACCGGGGCCGCGGCCAGAACCACACAGGCAAACGCCCATTTTTCTGCTCGTTTGATCACAATCTCGCTCCTTTCGAGAAGGCTCTCGGCGACAAAACAACGCCCGAACAGCCGCGAATGGCCCGGCAGGCCGCAGCAGGGCCGGCTGTCGGACCTGACAGTTGACTACTGAATCCTCAACGTATCCCAGAGCACGGTCGGGCCGGCTCCCCCCGATGAACCCAGCTTGAACCCCACACTGATCTGCGTGTTGCTCCCGCTGTTGAACGTCGCCGAGTACTGAGTCCACGTGTTGCCGTTGCCGTTGGCCCCGTCGCCGGCAAACTTCTTCACCATCGCCCAGGTCCCCCCGTTCTGGTCAAAGTCCTCCGCCGTGTAGCTGCCCAGCTTGTAGGCGCACTCCGCCCAGTAACTCCCGCCATAGCTCGGGCACTTCATGTACACCGAGATGGTGTAGTTGGCGCCGGCGGTGATGCTGTACACCTTTACCTTCGCGGACGAGCCCTCACTGCCGCGCGAAGCCTGCAAGGCGTTGCCGGACTGCCCGCCGCTGACAATAGACCAGGAAGCGGCGCTGCCCCATCCGGCATCGAAGCTGCTCGACCAACTCGGCATCGACTCGAAATCCTGAGCCACTGTGGTTTTGGATGGGCTCACGGTAAGAGTCACCGCGATCGTCTGCGGATTGTTGGTGGCGTTCGGGTCGGACACCGTAATCGTCGCGTTGTAGGTTCCCGTCGACAGGCTGCCGGTCGAGTAGTTCACCGTGATCGTGTCGGCCTCGCCGGTGCTCGTCCCACTCGTCGGCGTACACGCGAGCCAGCTCACGTTGTCGCTGATGGTGTAGCTCAACGTACCCCCGCCGCTGTTGGCTACCGTGAACGAGCCGGCAGCCGGGCTCGATCCCTGTTGGGTCACCGGCGAGAGCGACGTGGGGTTCAACGCGATCGCTGGTGGCGGAGGTGGCCCTCCGCCGCTGATGCTCACCTGCACGTCGTCCAGCAGCGTCAGATTGTAGGTCAAAGCCCACTTGTGCCAGTGTTCGATAAACACCGTAATAGTGGTGTTCTGGGCAGTAACGCGGTTCGCACCGGTCAGCCCGATCTGGGACCACTGACCGACCGAGTTGGCCCATTCCGTCCAGAGCACATTGGCCGAGTTCTTGTCGGTGCCGCCATACGGATCGATCCCGATCCGGCAGTTCGTGTCCCAGGCAGCCCCACTGCTGTCCGTCCGGATCCAGACGGCCGCCTCGACCTCCGCACCCTCACACACCTCGATCTGCTGATAGGCCCCGCCGTTGCGGGTCTGCCAGCTACATCCCACGCCAAACATCTTGCTGCCGCCGTGCGAGGCGATATTGTGGTAGCCGCTGTTCACCACACCGTCCGTGCTCCCGAACGTCACCCACGGCGACTGCCCCGACTCGAACCCGCCGTTGATCAGATCGCCATTCTCGCATGGGGGAGTCTCGCTGACCGTGAGGGTCACGGCCACGGTCTGAGGGTTGTTGCTGGCGTTGGGGTCGCTGACCGTAATGGTCGCGTTGTAGGTCCCGGCCGACAGGCCGCTGGTCGAGTAGTTCACCGTGATCGTGTCGGCCTCGCCGGTGCTCGTCCCACTCGTCGGCGTACACGCGAGCCAGCTCACGTTGTCGCTGATGGTGTAGCTCAACGTACCCCCGCCGCTGTTGGCTACCGTGAACGTCTGGCTGGATGCGTTGTTACCGACGATGCAGGAGGGCGCGAGACTCGCTGGCGAACGGTTGATCGCCGGACTCGACGAGGTCGGCACCAGCCAGAACCGCTGGATGTTGAACGCGCTTGAGTCGCAGCAGAATTGGATCGTCTTCCAGCCGGTTCCAATGTTGACGACACCGCAATTGAGCGTCTGCCACGCCTGCCAACCGCCGGTGTTATTCATGGAAAGAGCGCCGGTCAAGGCCGCACCGTTCAGCTTGAAGCTGCACGTCTTGCCGCTGTTGGGCGTGGCGTAACGCATGTACAGGTTGTAGACGCCGGTGCCCTGGCCTTGGATCGGAAAGTTGAGCCATTCGCCGGCGGCGACCCAGCCCACGTTGTAGCGGCCGTCGGTACACGTCTCGATGTCGACGTCGTGCGATCGATACTGACCGCCGCTGTTGCCGCTCGACGTGTCGTAGTAGTCGGTACCGCTTTCTGCGTTCACGCCGCCCTGGTAGTCCGAAGCGTAAACGGTGATGGTGCCCCGCGTCCCGGCCGTGCCGTAAATCTCGAATTCCGGCAAGCGCACATAGCTGTCAACGCCCGGGTTCGTGATAACCAGCCGGACATAACGCAGGCTCTTGGGCGTTTCATAGATGAATCGGTTGTACTGGTCCTGGCAACTGTTGTCGACGTCGTACTCGACCGTCCAGGGGCCGAAGATCGAGCTGGCCGACTCGATCCGGTAGTACTTAGTGTTCATCGCGGTCGACCCCCCGCCCCACGAGGCGTGACGGACAATGTAACCCGTCACCGTCGAGGTCGACCCCAGGTCCACCGCCAGTGTTGCGGTTCCCCCGGTCTGGGCGGTATTGCAGCACCAGCTTGTGCCCGGCAGGCCGTCCAACGCAGAACGTCCGTATTGTTGCGTATTGTAGCGACCGGACTCGATACAATAGGCTGCGGTCAGAGACAGGTTGCTACCGGTGGGATTTCCCGGCCCCAGGCCGACGCAATTGGAGGGCCCGGTGTCCCACATATAGCCGTAGGCAACCGCCTGCTGAAAATCGGCCAGGACCTGGTCGCGGTCCTGCAGACCGAAAGTCCACCCGTCCTCCCAGGCCATGATCCAACGGAACAAGACCAGAGACCGGATTTTCTGCGAGTTGGCCTGGTTCCACGAGTTGATCTCCGCATAGGCCGCTCGGACCCATCCGTTGTTGACGTTGTACCAGGTGTGCCGCGGCGTCGCGTAGTCGGCGCACTCGATGTTCTGATCGCACTCGGTGATCAGAACCGGCTTGGTGGTCATGGTGCTTGGAATGGCCGCCATGTAGTTCCGGTATACCTGGAAGTTGTAGTAGATGTCCTGGTACGGCGGCCCCATTTTCGCCTGGTCGGTGATCAGAGTCGGATCGCAACCGTGAGTGTAGACGTGGATCGCCAGTCCGTCGATCTTGCTCGCTCCGATGCTGTTGAGGATGTTCACCCAGTAATCGAGAAAGCCTTCGATACCCTGGCCGGGGTAAGGTGGAGCCCAGGTGCCCGAAGGGACCGGAATCAGTTTGGCCGCCGGTTTGACGTTCTTGATGGCCGTGTAGCACTTATTGTAGCAGCTTACATATCGGGCGACAGTGATCGGCTGACCGGTGTTCGGGTCGCCGCCGTTATTGCCGGGCCACTCCCGAGGCAAATTGGTCTCGTTGCCGATGATGTAGTAGTCCACGCCGCTCGACGCATTCACGAAATTCGCGCATCGCTGTGCGAAGTTGTCATACTGCGATTCGTAGGGGATCGTCCCGTTGGACCCGTAGCCGTTGTTGATCCGGACGATCACGCCGTAGCCGGCGTTCGACCATGCCGAATAATTGTTACCGGCATAGTTGCCCGGATCGTGTCCGATCTCCTCGGTCCAGAGGATCCAGCCCTTGTTACTCCCCATGTACCCTTCTCCCCCCTGATCGTGTAGCCCGTAAATGTAGCTCGGGTCGGCAACGGCAGTGGTTGCCATGGCGGCAATAAGGCCCGCGGTTGTCACAATGCCGGCAAGTGTGCTCAGTCTGCGCATGACATGTCCTCCGAATGATGAAGCGCCATGATCGCGCGGCACCCCGGACAGAACGTCCGGGGTGCTGGCGATCCGATTTCTTTTCATCACGCCGCGAGCACACCTGACAAGCAAGGTGCGCCGTCGCTACTGAACCCGCAGCGTGTCCCACAGCACGGTGGGGCCGGCTCCGCCCGATGAACC
>DAOOIV010000161.1 GCA_035384605.1 Phycisphaerae bacterium | reverse complement strand
AGCGTCCACTCGTCGTTAGCCGCCTGTTTGGTCTGAGATTGGGGCTCGATCAGCGCACCCAGCATGCCGTTGACAAAGAGCATGAAGATGGCGAACAGCCCGATGCTCCTGGCGGCGTCATCTCCGGCAGGCCACGCCAGCGAGAACGCCTGTGCGGGCAGAGCTTCGTGGAGCCCGGCAAGCCCGCCCACCTCCCTGAACAGCGGCGGCAAAAGCATGAACGACAGAACAATGATGAGAATGCCCTGCAGCACATCGGTCCACGCCGCTGCCACCAGGCCTCCTGCGGTACCGTAAATGATGATGATCGCGGCCGCGGTGGGTATGACTACCTCCTTGCTCAGCGCGCCTTGCGTCACCGCCTCCATGATCTGCCCCATGCCGATCAAGATCGTCCCGATCATGACCGCGGCGTTCAGCAGCGTGCTCACACTGAAAAAAAGACCCAAGCCCTTGCTGTAACGTAAATCGAAAAAGTCCGCCGTGGTGTAGAGCCGCAACCGCCGGATCAGCGGCTCGATGACCCACTGGATCGGCATGTACAGCATATACAGCCAACTGTACCAGATCCCCGACATGCCGTGCGTGTACGTCACACCTGATACGAGTATGGGATGTGTGTTGCTGGTTCCCACCCCGAAAGACGTCATGATCATCAGCAACTTGCCGAAACGGCGCCCCCCGACGTAGAACTCCTTCTGGGTGCCCACCCGCCTGGCAGATAGCAACCCGATCGCGGTGACCACGCCGAAGTACAGCAGGATGACGATGACGTCAAGCGTCGGAAGGTTCATGATGGGTCTCCCAAGAGCCACTTGACGCCCAGGATCAACGCCGCCACGCAAGCGACTACCACGAAGAAACCGATGGCCGTCTGCTGATAGGGCATGAAGTACCGCAGGCTTGGACGGGTAAGCGGTGGCTGGTTTCCCGATTCGTTCATCTGACAACCTCACAATTCCGTTGCTCGGAGACTCGCGGGCGCATCGCGCGCGGCATAAGCTGTGCCTTCGGCCACTTTGCCGTCATGCCGTTGGCCGGCTCAACGATACCTCCCGCACATCGCATGAAATCAGAGCTCATGCTAGCGACCCGAGGTTCCCCAACTGCCCGAAGATAGTCCGCACGGCTGGCGTCGGTGGTCTGGCTGGCGGGAATCCCCCGGACTACCCGTAGGCACTCCTCTGGATCCCAGTTTGCCTGCCCAGATTCCTCACTACGTCGCAAGCGCTTAAGTTAGCATGCCGAGCGGCGACAGTCAATACAGCTTGTAGCTATGTGTTATTAGGATATAACAACATCATGTTGTCTCGGCTACGATCATATAAGTGGTTTTATTACAGTTGTTTATGGCTGTCAAAACCTATCTACGAGCCAGCCAGGCCACGCGCAAGAACCGGCAAAATGGAATCTTCAAATAATGCAAACGAAAAATTCATAACGACGTCTTGACCGGCTTGTCTTAATGTGTTAAGATGATGTCATGACACCAGTAGTAAGGGGATCAAAAGCGAGATTCCTGAAAGAGTCTCTCCTTCGCGAGATGACCGAGCAGCGAATCCCTATCGGGGCTCGCTTGCCGTCGGAGAGCGAGTTGATGGCCCGCTTCGCGGTCAGCCGAACGACGGTCCGCCAAGCGCTCGCCGAGTTGACCAACGAAGGATTTATCGCGAAACGGCAAGGTCGAGGCACATTCCGGATCTCGCCAGAAGAAAGGCGCCGACGTGGCGAGCGGTCAATGCTGGTGGGAGTGTGGTTCAACTGGCCGTCAGGCCCGCTGTATGGGCCCATGCTCGACGGTATCCGCAGCGAATTGGTGCACTGGGGTTACCATGCCGTCCTGGAGGGAGGGCTGGAGACGGGAGCAGAAAAACAGGGAATATCCAGTTTGATACGAAAAGGTCTGGATGGCTTCATCGTATCGCCTTCATCCGACCCCTCTGATTCGCACCAGCCCATAGTCGAGATCCTCGAACGTCGGTTGCCACTGGTCCTGATCGACAAACGGCTGCCGGGCTGCGAGGCTGATCTGGTGGCCACCAACAACCGATTGGGAGCCGAGCAACTAATGTCACATCTTCTGGCTCTCGGGCATCGACGGATCGGATTCATCGGGACGGCAAATGTCTCCACGGTTGAAGAGAGGCTTCAGGGATATCGTTTCATGTTGCATAAGCATGGTCAGCCGATCGATCCGGTCTGGACCAAGGTCAGCGACGACGTGTATCAGGACCATGGGCGCACGGCTGCTCGCGAGTTGCTTTCTTTGCCGTCCGATCGTCGGCCGACCGCGGTTTTTGGGGCCAACGATCCTATTGCGGAGACGGTGGCGGCGGTCGCAGCAGAACTCGGTCTGAGAATCCCCGCAGATCTGTCGGTCGTGGGGTTCGATGCGGCGGGTTTCAATCTGGAACAGCCGTCGTGGCTCACAACCTACGCTCAGCCCAAATACCGTATCGGCCAGCAGGCCGCACAATTGCTGATGCGGCGGATTCATAACCCGGTTCCGCATATTGAAACCGTTTTTTTGGAAGGCGAACTCATTCAAAGACAATCGACGGCACCCCCGAGGGAGCCGTAGGCGTGGCAGGAGAGGCAGGATGGCGGTACACACCGCGACTATTGGCACGTTGGGTTGCCCCGGGTCGGTGAAAAAGGCGCGGCGCAACATCTCCCACAGTTCACGGGTCGGTTTCACGCTGATCGAAGTGCTTGTTGTCGTAGTAATACTGGCGTTGCTCATAGCGGTGTTGTTGCCGTCTCTCCGTCAGGCACGTGAGCAGGCGAGGTTGGTTGCCTGCCAGGCAAACAGCAAGCAAATCGCTGCGGCGTTGGCCCAATATCGTTCCGAAGAAAACGATTACGTCCCGGTGGTATTCAACTATGCCGCCAGCGTTCTTGGAGCGTGGAATCCGCCTGCGCGGGCGTGCTGGGTATCGGTGGCCCTTCGCAAATATGACCAGGGAACGAACCACCTGGGATCCAGATATGGTGGACAGTTTGATCCGGAGACGGTGTGGGATCGTGCCACCAAGGATGCTTACGAAGCCAAAGCAATGCCGGAACAGTATGCGTGTCCCTTTGAACGCGGCCGCGGACCAGGGCACGAAACGTGGCGGGACGAGGGGTTCTTCCGGTTCTACGAGAAACAGGGGCGGTTTGAGAGCTTCCAGACTTGGCTTTGGGAAAACATAGTCCCGCAACGCCTCCCGGCTCACGGCGTCGCATGGCCTAGTGGCAAGGGCGCGGCCGGGGACGGCCTGCCCCGATTTGCTTCGTTTTCATGGAACAAAATCCGCGTTCCGCAGGAACTGCGGACCACGTTTGCGGATGGTCTCCCGGTACCCTCGATCGAGGGCAGCTTGCTTCCGGGAGGCCGCCCCAACGATCCGTCCAAGAGTGCCTGTCGCCGCTGGACGATGGGAGACGTGAAACGTCTTCGGAGTGGGAGCATGAGTACCAGCGCCGTGGCTTTCTGTGCAGCCGGCGAACACATACTCGGCGATCAGCCCAACCAACTGATTGGTAGAGCGAACGTCGGTAGTCATCGCAGGTCCGGAGCAGGTGGGACAAATGTGGTTTTTGCCGACACGCACGTGGAGTGGGTGCGCGGCACCCAAATCGGCTGGCCATGAGTCCGCTCGGCCGCGACGGAGCCCCAGAAAGGGGCCGGCACGTGGCCAATCGTATGTAGTCGTTGAAGCGAATCTTAACTGGAAGGAGGAGTAAACGATGCGATGGGGCCCGATGACAATGAACGCGGTAGGTGTTCTGGGTGTTATGGCGGCCGTCGGGGTGGCTTATGGTGAGTCCTTTCTTGAGGATTTCGAGAATCCCGCGATCTACCCCATCGGCTGGCACCTGCGTGACACGGATCCCTGGTGGGGTCAAAGCGGCACCAGTGATGATCCGATCATTCAGGCCGGCGCGGGCGTCGGGGGTTCCGTCGGCCTCTCTGCGGCCGCCCGGAATTTCCACTGGGTCGCCCGGCCGTTCGAGTGGAAGGATCCCACCATTGCCGGCGTGATCATCCGGATGGACTTCCAAACACCCGGCAACACGGGCGATTCCTATTGGCCCTTCCGCGACAAGATCGGCTGGACAACCAACCAGTTCAGCACGGATTCCGCCGAATGGCTTCAGATCGAACTGTATAAGAACCAAATCCGCGGCAGCTGGAAGAACGCTTCAGGGAGCGACCGAACGCCGACTATTGTGACGTATGATGTCACTCCCGGAGTCACACCCATGACCGCGAACACCTTCTACCGCGCGGCGTTCAAGCTGACCAAGCTGACGATGACATCAGCCAAGATCGACGTCTCACTCCACACGATTAACCCCGACGGAACGACGGGTTCTGAGGTTGTCTCGGGCACGATCGCGGATACCGACGCGCTCGCCAGCGACACCCCAAATCCTGCACTGTTCACGGCTCCTGCGATGTGGCCGACCTACCGGAATTACAACAACGGTGCTTCGGCCAAGTGTGACAACGCGTATTTCGAAATCATTCGGATCAGTGCGCCCGACTGTTTCAGCAAGGTGACGCCCGAAGAGGCCCAGGGAGTCGAGACGGACATCAACGCCGCGCCGACGCCCTCCTCGATCAACTACACTGTCCAGAACCTGGGACTGAACACGTTTACGTACACGGTGGTTGAACTGGATGATCAGCAGCAACCGGTCGATGTCTCCTGGATATCAATCAACAAGACGGGCGCGACGGTGGCGGCGCAGACATCTGACACGCTGACGGTCAGCTTTGATTCCGCCGGCCTGGCCGGCGGTTCGTATACCGCTTACCTGAAGTTCACGGACGACTGCGACCCGGCCGTCGAGCACATTCGGCAGATCAATCTGTCGGTTTACGGATGTCGCTGGACGCTGGATTCGTGCAGCCAGGAGCGGGCCTATCTGCTCGATTATCCGGCAAAGCTGCCTGAGGACGTCGTCTATCGGCTCACGAATACGGGAGCGTACCCGGTCAACTACACCGTCGCCAAGTCGGGTGACAGTAGCTGCTTCGAGTGGCTCACGGTGATGAATCCGACCGGCACTGTTGAGGTCGGTGGGTACGTGGACATCGTGGCCCACATCGACGTCGCCGCCCTGGCCGGCCACGACACCGATGAAGACTATGAATGCACGCTGACCTTCACGGACAACTCTTCACCACAGGTCGTGACGCGCGACGTGAAGCTCCGTTATCTCGGCGTCGGCGACACGCAGGTGTTCATGTACGACGGGAGCACGCTTCCGACGAACGATGATTCCGCCGGCCCCGGCCTGCGGTTCGACGTGGACGACGGAGAGTTCAACGGCGCTGTTGAGCCGGACCCGGATGCCGACAATCACTATGTCTGGCGGCTGATCGACCCCGGGAACGACATCAAGACTTGGTATCGGGCGAAGTTCTTCAACCCCGAGTCGAGCAACTGGGAGCGCGTGCGGGAACGCGGCAGTGTGGGTTCGACCATTCTTGCCCGGCTGAAACTCCGCTCCTGGGGCCCCGCCGGCAGCACCAGGCGGGCCATGCTCCGCATCGCGGAAACGGATGCCTCTGCGGCTGATTTTCACTGGGGCGGCCTCGATGGAGTCGCAGCCGAAACGAAGCGGGGCGTTATGGTTCAAACCGGGATGGGCACGGACGGCTTCGTGACCCTGCGCCTGACCTCGAAGGGCTCTGAAGAGGACGCCGCGTGGGATTGTGGGCGCATCGTGCGCCTCTATTTGAACGAGAACCCGACGCCGGTTATCGAGATCATCAACGCCATGGCCAAGGGAACGGGCGCCTCGGGCGACAGGGGTTTCTGGTTCGGTGACAGCAGTGGCGACCAGACTATTGACATTGCTTTCGACTGGGTGAGCGGCACCAATGCCGGGGCATTTGCGCCCGGAGAGGAAGTCGCCGTGCTGGGAAAAAGCTTGGTCCCGGTATTTGGTCCGGGCCAGGTATGCAACGTGCCCTTCGCCGATATAGACGGCGACGGAGATGTGGATCAGACGGACTTCGCTGCTTTTCAGCGGTGTTACATGTCGAGTCCGTTTGACTGGGACAATTGCCATTGCTTGGACCGGGCGGGCAATCAGGACGTCATCGACAGCGATGACCTTTGGGCGTTTGAGGCGTGCGCAACAGGTCCCGGCGTGGCTTTCGACGTCGATCGTCCTCCGGAGAACTGCGTTCCGTATTGAGCGAAGAAGCGCAGCCTATAGAAAGCTGCATTCAATCGTTTATCGTGGTTGTGCCGTTCTCTTGCAAATTCCTATTAGAGGAGGTGTGAAAATGACTATTCTCAAATGGCTGGTTGTGACCGTCGTGATCGGCGTCACCGGGGCCGGGGTCGCCGGCGCCGCGATCTTCATCGAAGACTTCGAGTCCGGCTACACGGATGGTGACAACATTGCGGCGTACGCACCCGATTGGTATGGCGACGGGGCCACCAACAGCCCGACGATTCAGGCCGGGCAAGGCTTGGCTGGGTCTGTGGGCTTGTCTGAAGCCAAGAACTGCTTCAACTGGTCGGCCCATCCCTTCACTTGGACCGACCCGAGCGTGACCGGCGTGATCATCGGAATGGACTTCCAGACGCCTGACATCATGGATGCAGCTTTTCCTTTCAAGGATGATCGCATTGGCTGGACGATCGACCCGGCTTCGTCGAGCACATCGAGCATCTTCTCCGTCCAGTTGTCCCAGAATGGCACCGGCGGGTTCGATATTGAGGGATACTTCAAGGATGGTAGCAAGACAAGGACCGATACGATCATCAGCTACACGACGCCGGTTCAGGCGAATGCCTGGTACCGGTTCCAGGTCAAGTACACCAAGCTGACGAATACTTCGGCCCGAATCGACGCCACGGTGTGGGAGTTGGATGCCAGCGGCGCTCAGGGCAACATGATTGTCACCGGGACGATCGCTGATAGTTCCGCGTCGTCAGGGGATTGGACCCACAGGCCGCCGGAGGCCCTGTTCACCGCGGCAACCATGTGTCCTTCGTTCAAAAACTATAATCAAGGGGCAAACGCAAAGGCGGACAACGCCTATTTCGAGATCATCCCTGAGCCGACGACGATCGGGCTCATGCTCGGCGGCGTGTTTCTAATGATGCGGCCCCGACGCCGCAGGTAAGCGGGAAGCATGTGGCGCCATGCCATCAGCGACCGCAGCGGAGTGCGTTCGTGCGCGCGGATCGCCCTTCTTAAAGGCCTTCAGGGAATCCGAAGCGAGAAGCCATGTGTCAGGGGGCCGTGTAATGAATGGCATGCTGAAGACTCGCGGATTCACACTGATTGAGGTCTTGGTGGTGGTGGCGATCATCGCCCTGCTGGTGGCCATTCTGCTGCCCGCGCTTTCCCACGCGAGGAACGAGGCTCGTAGCGCCCTGTGCGCGAGCAACATGAAACAGGCTGTTAGCGGGGTGATTCTGCAGATGGCCGAGACCCAGATGCGCAGGGAGGTCTGGAGCACCAACTTCGGCTGGGCGGTGTACTCACAAAAACAGCTCAAGGGGCAGACAGACGTGTTCACCTGCCCATCGGACGAAAACCCCTTCCCGGTTCCCGGCGTGTTGGACAGGCTTTACTCCGGGGGCAGGTATCGCGGTACGACCACTGGCGACGGCATCTTCAATCGGGTGCTTCGCGACGGTAGCGGATGGGTGACGGACATCCAGGACCAGGTGGATGAGGATGAATTCGGCGGCGACGCCTATGATGACCCGAACGGGGACCTTCTGGTCAAGCACAACGCGACGAAGGGACAGCATTTTGCCGACGCGACAATCTGCAAAGGCAAAGCGACTTGGCGACACGACGTTTACACCTACAAAGGCGAGCTGATCGCCCAAGACGTCGGCGGCGGTGTCCACGTCACCGTCCCGATTCTGTGGATGAGCTACGGTGCCAACGCCAGTGCCGGGCTGAAGAACGTCAAGGGCACGCCTATCCTGGTCGCCGAGGCCGGCAAACCGGGTATCTTCCCTGAAAACCTCCACAGCTATCCCTCCGACCACCTTGGCTGGGCCCTGCGCTTTCGTCACGGTGAGAGAACCGAGAAGCCGGCCGTGGCTGGGGCCAACTGGACCGCGGGGACGCTTGGGGGCAGGCCACCCCAGACTGGAGGCAACCTTCCCGCCTCATGGATAGACAGCCACTACACACCCCGATCACGCATGAACGCCGGCTTCCTCGACGGACATGTTGATCGCTTGGGCTACTGGCAAGTAATGGACATCAACCGGTTCACGCCGACCGGTCGTCCCGCGCCCAAGAGCCCTCTGTGGCTTGGTACTCGGCGGTCAGACTCGATTTCTTTCTGAACGTTGCGTCTCTCTTGTCGCGGATGCAGGTACGATCTGCCGGTGGCTGGCTGACACTTCTGGCACCGGCTCGGTGCCGTAGTCGATCACGTAGCCGGTGAAGTCGGCCTCCCATGCGACCACGAGCCAGAACAACGCCTTGGCCTGCACGTCGATGAACATGGTCAGGTGGGTGCAGCCTATGGGCACCTCGCCACGGGCATGGCCGCTAGTCTTCGCGGCGATCGCATCGGCGGTCATCAGGTCGCCATCGGAGACGTCTTCGGGTGCCAGCGTCGTTCTGAAAGTGCAGAGATTTCGCCGGTTTGAATATGTAGTC
>DAOOIV010000160.1 GCA_035384605.1 Phycisphaerae bacterium | reverse complement strand
CAAGGCATCCCTGTCGACCGAGTCGTTCATCTCGGCTGCCTCCTTCCAGGAGACGACGAAGGTGCTGACCGAGGCGGCGATCAGCGGAGCGGTTGACAGGCTCGTGGGCCTGAAAGAGAACGTGATTCTGGGACACCTGATCCCGGCCGGAACGGCGTTCAAGCCATACCTGGAGATGCGCGTGAAACAGGTGGGCGAACCGCTGCCTGAAAAGCAAGTGACGCCGGAGGCGGCTCACGTCGCCATGCAAGAAGCCGGGGCTGCCATGGCCGGGATGGCCGCAGTGACTCCGATGGGTCCTCCCGTGCAGGCCCTGAATATCAGCCCCATCGAGGAGCAGAGAGATCACCAGTTGGGGTCGGTGACAGGTTAGGCGGGGACGGTCGCGGACCGCAGAGTCGCAGGCGACCGGTAGGGCTGGAAAAGCCGGCCCGGATCCGCTAAGATGGGTATTTGGGTTGCCGGGGGGAGGTCCCGGCGTCCATGAGATGATCACAGAGGATTGGAATGCCGACGATTAACCAGCTTATCCGGCGCGGTCGAACCAAACAGGCGCGTAAGTCAAAGGTCCGCGACCTGGACCAATGTCCGCAGAAACGTGGTGTCTGCCTGATCGTGAAGACCCAGACGCCGAAGAAACCGAACTCAGCCCTTCGCAAGGTGGCACGTGTTCGGCTGACCAACGGCAAGGAAGTAACGGCCTATATTCCAGGGGTCGACCATAACTTGCAGGAGCACTCGATCGTCTTGATCAGAGGCGGCAGAGTGCGGGACTTGCCCGGCGTGCGGTACCACATCATTCGCGGGACGTTGGATTGTGCCGGAGTGCAGAACGACAAGGACGGCCGCCCACGACGTCGCAGCCGCAGTAAGTATGGCGTGAAGAAGGGCAAGTAGGTCGCCGAGACCTTTAGGCGGAACGGAACCCCGGGCAAGATCGCCCGGGGTTTTTCTCTGGCCGCACGGGTCGACCAGGGGCCAAAGAAGAAGGCGGCCGACAAGAATGCCGGCCGCAGTACCTCATTCAGGTTCGACGATGGCACCGATCCTCAGCCGCCGCTCATGCCGCCGCCGCCGCTGCTGTTATCGGTTGTTTCCACCTGCGTACAATCGGCTGAAACGTTCGTTTCGATCCGAAAGACCGTGAGATTCTGGTTGGCGCAGTTGTTGCGATCGACGATCGTGTATTGAATGGTTGCCCCACAGGCGACATCCTCCGTGTAAGCCTGTGCACAATCCAGATCCACCCTCGTGCAGCGGTAATCGGGGCCCGCGCGCTCCTGGATCAGACCGGGCAGCTCGCCCTCCAAACCGACTTCCAGACCGATTGTCTTGACCTCCTCGCAGCGAATACTGATGGTGATGCGGCCTCCCAAGGCCGAGAGCCGGTCCTGGCGACCTGGGATGGTGCGGATGACCTGGCCGGTGCTGATTTCGTAACGATTCTGCGGCTGAAACAGTTCCGGAGGCGTCAGTTGCATTTCACCGCTATTTGATCCGCATCGGTAGCACGGGCAGGGCTCGGTAGCGTTTTGATTCTCGCAGCACTCCACGGCCCTTCGAGTCACATACGTACCCGTCAGGTCGTAGCCGTCGTGGACGTACAGCATGACGTCCGTGTCCGTGCACGTCTGATTAAGAATGCTGATACAGACGCGCCCTCGTTCGCAGTTGGGCAGTTGCTGGCCGATCGTGGAGCCCGGGCCGGTGATGATCGACACAAAGGCCGGGTCATCGGGTGGCGGGCAACTGGCCCCAATGATGATCGGGAGGCCGACCAGTGCCGTCAGAAGACCGAACAACAGAAACTTTCGTCGGCGCATGGTTTGCTCCGTATCAAAAGCCGCCCAGAAGCAGAATCAGATTGGCGGCCTCAAAAGGATCAGCCCTGGTAAAGCCGCCCGGCTGCGTCTGCGCATCGATACGACCGATGTTTACCCTCACGAACGCCGGGGCTCGAACATCTCCGTTCAGCGAGAAGATGATCCCGTCGCCCGACATGTAGTGGACACCGGCCTCCAAAGCATTGTAGCCGAACGGCACGGCGCTGATGCTGCCGTCCGGCAGAGTGGCGATGATGTTTGGGTTGTAGGGATTGTCCAGATCGCAGAGTGCCAGCCGCATCACCGGCCAATCCAGAACGACACCCGTCTCGTGGACCTGGGGCGTCAGACCGGTGATCACGAATTCGCGATCGGCCGTCCCGTCGTTGTAGACGATTGGCACGTCCAACATGGCGTTGGTGTTATTGATCACTCGGACCAGCAGGAACGGCTGATTGCCCGGTACGATCGGATAAAGCCGCCCGTTGATCCGATTGACCAACTCGGGGTTCAGGCAGCCGGTGCAACTCACAAGGACGGCCAGAGTGGCCGCCACGAGCGTCGCGAACCTGAGTGTCTGTAACCGTTTCATCACATGGAACCTCTGGCTCATGTCAGTATATCGAAATCACCGGCTGCAAGCCCACGCCGACGATGGTGATTGCGACCACGTCTCCGCAAAAGAGCTGTGAGCCGTAGGTGATCGGCGGCAGGTCGGCGGGTATCTCGACCGGATCTCCGCCGGTGTCGCTCTGAATGCTGCCTCCAAGGAATTGAATACTGGTAACGTCGCATTCCTGCACGATCATCGCATGGTCGAGCTCGGTCGCGGGCCCGTAGGGCTCCAGGGGGATGCTCAACTCCAGTGAAGTGGCGGGGATTGTCGTGTCGTCGCCGGTGGTTCCACCGCCGGTGGTGCCGTCCCCCGTGGTGTCGTCACCGGGGACATAGCGAGTCTTGTTGACTTGCACGCGGACCACGGCCGCCGAGCTGGTCTGGTTCATGACCAGGATGATAATCGCGCCATTGGGACGTGGCAGCCCCGCCACGGCGTTGCCGCCAAAGCTGCTGAACAGGTTGTCGTTGAGGATCTGCCCGCAGCCCTGTGTAATAAAGGCAAGCAGGGTGACGGCCAGAATGCCCCAACTGCTTGCAGACCGACGGTGAGGGATCATCCGGAGATACCTCCACGGGAAGGCAGGTTCACGTCATACCCCGGGTGGCACGCGCCGGGAGACCCTGGGGACATGTCATGATAAGGTACACCACGTGGGCGTGGCAAGGATCGGAAGCTCGCCCCTGGGTTCCCCAAAAAACGCGCCTGTTACAGCGATGCTTTACGCTGGTTTGGGCATTTCCAACGGGGTCGATTCCTGGCGGCGAAGCGACAGTCTGAGATCGGCACTGTGGCTGTTCGCGCCTCGACTGCTCGATTAGAATGCTCCGAAGTGCTGCAAGCAACCATTGTGTTGAGAGGAGCGGACCATCGATGCATCAAAAAAGTGACTTTTCACGTCGAGCGGTACTGGAGAAAGGTTTGGGGGTCGCGTCCGCCGTCTTGTTGGGGGCCGTGCGACTTCGGGCCGAGGATACCCAGCCGACCACGATGCCGGCGGACGACCTGCGTTGTGGCATGATCGGGATCGGCGGCCGCGGTTCGGGCTTGCTCAATGCCGTCAATAAGTCGCCCGGCGTTCGCGTCACGGCCTTGTGCGACATTGACCCCAAGCACCTCCGGGCAGCGGCCGAGAAGGTCCAGCAAGACGAGCCGCGGCTCTTTGAGGACTACCGCAAACTCATCGAATTCAAAGACTTGGATGCGGTGGTGATCGCCACGCCCGTGTACTTGCACGCGGAAATGGCGGTGGCGGTCTTAAGTGCCGGGTTGCACCTCTATTGCGAGAAGCCCCTGGGTATGACGGTCAAGGACTGCAAGGCCGTGCTGGAGGCCGCTCGATCGGCTAAGGGCATCTACCAAGGGGGAACCCAGTTGCGTTATGCGCATCCCTGGCAGTCGTCCATCAAGCTGATTCTCAGCGGCGAGGTGGGGAAGCCGATTTTCATACGTGCCCACCGGCACAACGTAGGCGACCTGCCGCACGACCGGCAATGGCTTTTCGAGAAGCGATACTGCGGTGACACCATCGTCGAGCAGGCGGTGCACGAGTTCGACCTGTTCAACTGGATTCTGGGCGGGCCGCCGGTGCGTGCGGCGGGCTTCGGCCAGCAGAGCCTGCGTTTCGAGCCGAAGGGTCGCGATATCATGGACAATTACGCCCTCTCGCTCGACTATGGGAAGGATAAAAAGGTTTCGTACAGCCACTCCTGGATTTCGGCGCCGAAGATCCCGATGGACGGCCGGCAGGAGATCGTCTACTGCGAGGAGGCGGCGGTGGACGTCGAGAACGGCATGGTTTATCCGAGAAACTTCGGCGAGCCCTACAAGGTGACGCCGGCGGAGCCGGCCGGCGATTCGACGCAACTGGCGATCGACGATTTCTTCAAATGCATCCGGGAGAAGCGCAGGCCGCTGGCAGACGTCCAAGCCGGGTTCGATGGGGCGATGGCCGCGATTCTGGGGCGCGAGGCCATGGACAAGGAACGCGTCGTCACCATGGAAGAGCTGCTCAAGAACGGATGATATAGAGCACACAAAAGCCTATTTACTCCAAAATAATCATCATTCGAGGACCATTGCGTCGTCGGCGCGTTTGAGGCGGCCTTTTCGATAGCGATCGGCGGCCGTCCGGTTGCCGATCCGAACGGCCCGGACTTCCGTTGCGGTCACGCGAATGATGTTGCCCCCGTACCGGGTGCGGGACGGGTTCAGCTTCGTGCCAAGCCCGCGACTCTTTCCGGCGGCGCCAAAACGGTTGTGTCGTTGCGTCGTTGGAGCCGGATGACGCAGACAGGCGGGGGCTCGGTTCCGAATGCCAGGCAGGTGTCGGCGCCCTGATTCGTCCGTGTGACTTCGCAGGGCTTTGATCTGCCCTACCTGCTGGTGGAAGATTGCCATCGTCATGAATGCCGAATGCGGAAAGGATTCCGCGGGGGATGCGGCCCGGAAAGGATTCCGGGCCGAGCGGGTTGGGTTCGTTTGGTCAGAAAGAGTCTTGAACTGTTGGCTGTTGGTTTGGGCCGGAGGAGGTTGGTCTTCAGATTTCAAAGAGCGGGCAAGGGAGCTTTCAGTGATCAGCTCTCAGTTGTCAGCCAGACAAGGGAGAGAACAAGAGGGGTGCTCCGGAAAGGGCGGTTGGAGCGGAGCGGCGACGTGGCTCACAGCCTTGGGCTGTCGGCTCGTTGCTCGTGGCCGGGGCCGGAGGAGGTGTGGGGCGAAAGAGGGCATTGGCGGCTCCAGAATCCCCTCTGGGGTCGGCGAAAATGGATTCCCGGGGCCGGCGAGCGCTGAGCACGCATGATGCCGGTCTCATACGACGGATGATGATCGTCCGTGCGACCTGGAAAGGCGCGAGTTGCACACCGGTTCCGGCACGGGCCGCAAAAAGAACCGGGGACCGGCCCCATACAGAACCGGTCCCCGGAAGGGATTACAGACTACTCAACCGATGCCGCGATCAGTCGCAGTCCGGATCGGCGGCGATACCCGCGCCGCTGGCGCAGGCCTCGAAGAAGCCCACGTCATCCGAGTCGACATCCCCGTCGTGGGCACGATCGAAGCAGAAGCATTCGGCCGGCAGCGGCGTCGGATCTTCACCCTCGCCAGGAGGCAAGGGCAATCCAATGCACCTCTGCATGACCGCAAAGTCAGCCTGATCCACATCTCCGTCATCATCGACGTCGGCGAACGGATCATTGCACGGTTTCGCGCCAAGCGGCTGGAAGAGAACCTGCATCGTGATCGGCTGCGTCAGGTCGATGATCGGGTTGGGGATGTTCGGCGTGTCGTTGGTGGTTAGCCGGAGCCACCGCGTCAAGGCCTCATCCTTGAACGCCCACTCAATTCGACACGACTGACCACCGCCGTAGCCAACGGTCCCGTCCACCACAGACAGGTTCGGCGCCGCCGCGATGTTTCCGCTCGTGCTGCCTGAGTAACTCGGCTGACGGAAGACGGCTTGCTGTCCTGCCGGGATCGACTCGAAGTCGGCAAAGTTGACGCCGCCGCTGGTGATGTTGTCGATGTAGATCATGTAAGGTCCGACATTTGGCGCCGCTTGGTCGATGGTGAACGCCAATTCCTCCAGCACAGCCTTGGTGGGAGCAGGACTCGGCCAATCACCCGTAAACGGCGTCTTCGCATCGGTGGCGGGATCAAAGGTGAGCGTCTGCCACATAGGCAGCGGTGCAAGGGCCTTGCCGATGGGAGGCGCCCCCTCCGTGGCACTCTGCACGAGCCACGTAATGGTGCCGCTGATCCCACCGTTCTCGCCAATTCCGCCAGTCGGACCTGTGAAACGGACACCCAAGGATACCAGGACTTGGGAGTTACCGCCGGAGCCGACCATCTCGTCGGTCGTGGGCTTGCATCCTTCAAGCGAGCCATAGGCCGTGGTAAAGGTCTGGGTTGCGGTTATGTTCTGGCCCTTCACCAAAGGAGTAACATCCACGACGTTGTTCCCGGCCACGATGCCACTGGTCTTCTGCCCGATTTGGGCACCGTTTGCATATACCGTCACCGCAGATACGGTCACCTCGGCAGTCGAGGTGGCCACACCGCCCACAGTCACCTGCGTCGCACCGGCGTTGACCGGCCCGACCACATTGACTGCCGGCACTTGGTTGCAGTTGTCAACCACAAGACTGGGAGCGGTGTTAAGGCAACCCTCGACGCCGTTAACCACTTGGGTGGCCTTAATGGTATGGCCGCTAACGAGCTGCGTCACGGTAACGGGCACGGTCGCAAGACCACCGGGAGCCGTGTTGGCGCCGATCTGGGTTGTTCCGTCGTAGACCCTGACCTCGGTGGCGGCCGGATCCACGCTCACACCTGCGACGTAAACCACGGTCTGCGTTGAGATGAGAGGACTCTGGACCGAAACGGCCGGCGTTCGACCGCACTCGGGCCCGACCGTGGCACCCACCACCGTCTGACAGCCTTCGATACCGTTGACGGTCTGCGTGGCGGAAATAATGCTGCCCTGCACAAGCGGCTCGGCAAGCGTCACAACCTCAGTGCCAGTGGAAGGACTGGTCAAGACCTTTCGACCGATTTGCGTGTAACCGGCCTTGTAGACCCGCACCTCTGTCGCCGTGTCGAGCACGTTCGTCACGGTAACAGTGGTTTCACCCGCCCACAACGGACCGGGCACACTGACGGCCGGCGTCAATGTGCAGTTAGGCGGAGGCCCTGGTTTCAGGATGATGTTGTCTACCCTCACCCTCGCGTTAGACCCCCAGGTGACAGAGGTAGTATAGGTCGTCGCATAGGTATAGCCGTCAGGATCTGTCCACCCGGCAACGTACTCGTTGAACGTACCGGCGGTCAGCCAGCCGAAGGGGCCTTTCTGCGGGGCTTCAACGTTGGTGGAGAAGACGATCATGACGTTATCACCCGCGTTGGCGGTAAAGACGTCGGTGATCACCTTTTGCGTCGGAAGGCCGCTGTTGTCGGCCGAAGTGAGACCCTGATACTTGCCGATCGCCTGGTTGGGCAGATTCTTGTTTATCGCGTTGAGGGCGGTGGTGCAGCTTGTGCGCGTACCTGCCGCGACAACACCGATCTGATACTGTCGGATCGCATTGGTATCCGCCGTATCTTCAGTGATGTGCATGAGCACGGTCACATGATAGTCGCCCGTCGTGGGTATGACGTTTTCGTAGATCCGGTACATGCCATTTCGCCATCCGCCGTCATAGAGCCACATGGCTTGGCTGCCATCCAACGTCGTCGTTCTCGCTTCGGCGTAGCAATCGTCCCGCGTATCGGTCCAACCGCCCAAGGTTGGCGGCACGGTGCAGCCCACCTCCCTGATGGGACCGGAGAAGTCGTCGATCGGCAAGCCGCCAAGCACCTGAACCGGATCGGACGGTTCGCTCTCGATGCCATCAACGACTTGGGTCGCGGTGAGAATATCGTCTTCGGCGAGCGTCAATCCAGTAAAGACGTGCTCGCCGTCGCCGAAATCCTCCGGCGGCTGCGTAGCCGATGCCAGCAAGACGGGCCCACTGCCGTTGTCGCGGTACAGGCGTACTTCGCTGGCGGTCGCGGCGACGTTCTGCACGGTCACGGAGGTGTGCAGGTTGCTGACGGGCCCGGCAATGTACACGGGATCAGTGATGCCCGGAGCCTCAATCACGATGTTGTCGATATTGATGAACCACTTGATGGTGGTCGAGTCGCCGGGCTTCTTGCGGATCGCAAGACTGTCCAGCGTGCCGCGGTTGTGATCCGCCAGCAGGACGCCGTCGCCGGTCACGCTAAAGATTCCCTTGGCCACAGGATCACCGCCATCCACGCTGACTTGTACGCCAACCGCGCCACCGCCGGCATCGACGAATTCCCAGGTCACGGTGTGCCAAGCCTCGTCGTTGACGATGGCAGCGCCGCCGACCGGCGTGCCGGCATCGGCCGTTCCGCCCATGCTGTCACAGCCCACCAGCTCGACGGGTCCGCTCGTTCCGCCGTCTATGCCCAACGGCAGGTTCTTGCCGGTCTCACGAATCCACAGCGAAAACTCCAACTGCGCATCCGCGGGACCTTTGGGAAGGCAGTACAGCGCATCTTCGTCACCCGCCGTGCCGTAGACCATAATGTCCATGCTGATCTTGCCGCCGACGCCCAGATAAACCGTGGGGCTTGGGGTCACGGGAGTGACGCTTACCGTCCCAGCAGTGTAATTAAACGCGGTCAATCGCAACCACGAGTCGTCGTTTGCGGGGGCAGCCCAGGTGAAACGGATTTCGTTGCTATTGGGCGTCCCATTGGAAAAGAACTGCGTGAGGAAACTGTCGCTGCCTCTCTCGCTCGGGTCGGGACTGCAATCACCCTGGCCGCAGGCGGCGGGATCCACGATATAGCCTGCGGTCTGGTTCCCATATTCCGGCCGGTTGAACACCGGCGGCGAGGGATTATTGACGCA
>DAOOIV010000159.1 GCA_035384605.1 Phycisphaerae bacterium | reverse complement strand
CGCGAACCGACCAGAAGGGCGTTGTGACCACGTTCGAGTGGGACAACATGTACCGTCTCCTGCACCGGTTCTATCCAGGCCACCAGGACGATTTCACCTACAACCGCTCGGGCCGGCTGCTCACCGCCAACAACAGCCTGGTGAACGAGACCTTCGGGTATGACATCCTGGGCCGGGTGACCAGTCTGACCCAGGCCTACGGCACGACCGAGACATACGCCACGACGGTGGGCTATGCCATCGGCAGCCCCGACAGCACGGCCACGGTGACCTACCCGGGCACCCGGGAAGTCGTCTACACGTTCGATCGGCGCTTCCGGATGACCGGTGTCTCGGGCGGGACGGGCGTTGGCGGGACCCGCGGGCTGGATGTGGCTGACCAGGTGATCAGCAGCAGCTTTGCCAACGGGGTGTCGAGCGTCTTCGACTACGACGTCAACGGCCGCATGACCCACATGGAACGGTTCAAGAACGGCGCTCCGCCGACGATGCTGGTGGAATACGACTACGGCTATGACGCGGTGGGCAATCGGCTGTATACTCGGGACATGCTGGCCACCGACCGAAGCGAGCTTTACGGCTACGACGCCCGCAATCGCCTGCGGAATTTCGGGCGCGGGACGCTCAACGCCGAGGGCACGGCCATCACCACCCCGCTGGTCGATCCGGTCCTGCCGTCGCAGCAGCAGTGGACCGACCTCGACCGCCGGGGCAACTGGCTGGACTTCAGCACCACCCTCAACGGTCAGCCTGCCGTTCAGCAGACGCGAACGGTCAACGGGGTCAACGAAGTGCTGACTCTCGACCCGGACGGCAGCGGCGCCCAGTCGGCCATGACCCTGGCCAACGACCCCAACGGCAACCTGACCGAGAACCCCTGGACCTTCAACGCCGACGACAGCGGCACGCCCACCGGTCAGAAGTACGAATACGACGAAGAGAACCGGCTGGTCCGTGTCCGGCGGCTCACGAACAATGAGACCCTGCTGGAGATCAGCTACGACGCCCTCGGCCGTCGGGTCGAGAGCAAGGAATATCTCGACGCCCAGGTAGGGATGCTGCCAACGGCGCGGGTGACCCGCCACGTGGTCCTCGGGGCCATGACCATCGAAGAGCACGTCTTCACCGAGGGCTCAGGCTGGGCCCTGGCCCGGGAGTTCGTCTGGGGCACCGAGTACCCGATGCCGGTGGCAATCATCGATTATACCGCTGCGGGGCAGGTCGGCGCCGGCCAACCGGAGGTGCTCCACTATTTGCGGGATGTGCTGGGCAACGTGGTTGCCCTGGCAAACGCCGACGGCAACGTTGTCGAGCGCTACCGCTACGACCCCTACGGTATGACCCATATCTACAACGCCGGTGGCATGCCCCTGCCGACCTCGGCCTACGGCAACCCGTTTGCCTTCACGGGCCAGCGGTATGACGCGGCAGTTGTCCTGTACCACTTCTGGTTCCGGACTTATTCACCAACCCTGGGTCGATGGCACCAGAGAGATCTGCTTGGTTATTTTGATGGCCTCAGTCTCTATCAGTACGTCCTCTCTTCGCCTGCAATGCGCGTCGACCCGTTCGGTTTGTGGTCCATTTTCCGATGGCTGTATACTGGCGATCCAAACGCCCCGGATTACGTGTATCGTGCAGCTGTGGATGCAGCCGCATCCTGGCTCTGGCGCAACTCCCCGGTTCGAGGAGGCTTTGTCGAAGCGGAGTATGAGACCCGATACGGGCAAATCGTTGGAGAGGCAAGCTGGAGTATGGACTCCGGGTTTGGTGGATTTGGTGGTTTCCAGGTTGGCAATAGTCAGCGACGGCGTGGTTGGACAGGAGCAGTGCCTTTCAGCCGATTACCAGGGCCGCTATATCAGTCAGATACTCTTGGCTTGGAGGGCGGGTTGTGTTGGAGCGAAGAGGACGGCCTTACAGTTTGTACAGAAGTCAGCAGGTCCATTGGTATGAGCGGATCAACGTACGCAGGGAGTGTCTTTTTGGGGTGGGACCCGAGCTCCAACTGGATCGAAATCGGGATCTCACGTGGCCCAATATCGGCGGGGCTTTCGATCGATCCGTCCAAGATCGACGATTACGTGGAATCGGTGTTTGGAGACGGTGATGACAGTGGCGACGATTTCGGTTCTTGCCCTGCGGAGTGAGGGTCCATCGATGAAAGTGCTCCTATGGTTGTCTTGTCAACAAGTCTCGCTGGAGAGGATGGGGGCTGAGAGCCCAAAGCAGCGCCTTTCCGGAATGGGGCGGTGCTTCGATAAGCCGAAGACAGGTCTCGTCATCTGGAGTTCTGATATGATCTGCGCGGCTTCGTGATAGCATGGCTGCTACCGACGATGCCTGCGAAGGAATGAGGAGGTTGGCTGGCCAATGAGGCGCCGAATCCTGGCTGGTGGACGAGTGATCTATTTCATTCTGCCCGCTTTCCTCGTGCTGCTAGCAGTTGCGATCATGAACCCCGACTCTATCGGACGTCCAAGCCGGAGGCGCCCGGATGCGTCCCCGCTCGTTGGCAGGGTGGCGTTCTTTCTGGTGGGGACCATAATCGTCTACCGTCTTGGCGTCGCGTTCGCAAAGCAGATTCGGGAGGATCTCTGGCGGTCTAGCCAAGCCTCACGCACGTACACTGTCACAGTAGCGTCTGGTGACCGTTGCCTGTTGGGTCCCGTGTGTGCAGAAGGGGCCGGAAGGATCATGCTTGCGGCGAGCGCCGAACGCCTCCGGGATCACGAGGTTGTGGAGCTGCACATTCGTCAATTGTGTCAGGATGTCAAAGCCGTTTGCGAATTCACGTTTACCATCACACCAACTTTGTCTCCGGACCAGCACAAGGCTTATCGTGGATACGTGGGAGGCGGCGCTTGGCCTGTCTGGTTTCACGTTGCCGTCAGAGAGACAAGTGATCAGCCGCGTGAGATCACCTTGACCCTTGATGTGAAGTGCAAGAGAGGCAGGCCTCAGCTCCCTGATCAGATCAAGAGTGAATTGTGTGAAACGGGGTCGTGACGATGCGGTATTGTGTGGCGGTTCTCGGAGCCGTGTTGGTTTTCCTGGGCGTCTTTCTAATATGCGGTTTGGCTGGCATCACCCTCTGCCACTTGCTTTGGCCCGATGGAGCTAATACGGTGATTGTGGTCCTTGGCAACATTGCGACCATCCTGGCTGCCAGCTTGGCCGCGCGGTCGTCCTTTCGGGCATCTCTTCGCCTGGCCAAGGCCAAGTCGGAGTCTAGCAGGGCGACGGAGTTCGGCAAGGAGACGTAGCTTTTCCTTCTGGACCCGCAGAGCGCCGCTTCCGGATCAAAGGCGTCTCCGGCGGGACCGGCGTGGGTGGGTCGCGCGGGACCGGAAAAGGGACCGGAAAAGGTGTCAGGATGGGTCGAAAAGGGGTCAGAAGCCATTATCAGTAAAGGTGCGAAAAGGAGGTCGGCGTCCTCGGCGTACTCTGTGGTTCAACGGTCTTCTTCGTCGTCAGACAAACAGACAATACTTTCCACCGCAGAGTTATCTATGTAAACAAGAGAAGGCCAGTCCTTCAAGCAGCGCGGTCGATAGAGGGAGTTAATCGTGTTTGTTCGGAATTCTCTATCTCTCAAACTGCGGGAGGACTGGCCATGCAAGAGTATATCATGGTGGGCTGGGGTGTCGAAACGGGGACGTAGCTAGTTTTGGGCCTACGGCACGAGCGAGACGTACACCACGACAGTCGATTATGCCATCGGCAGCCCCGACAGCACGGCCACGGTGACCTACCCGGGCACCCGGGAAGTCGTCTACACGTTCGATCGGCGCTTCCGGATGACCGGTGTCTCGGGCGGGACGGGCGTTGGCGGGACCCGCGGGCTGGATGTGGCTGACCAGGTGATCAGCAGCAGCTTTGCCAACGGGGTGTCGAGCGTCTTCGACTACGACGTCAACGGCCGCATGACCCACATGGAACGGTTCAAGAACGGCGCTCCGCCGACGATGCTGGTGGAATACGACTACGGCTATGACGCGGTGGGCAATCGGCTGTATACTCGAGACCTGATGGCCACCAACCGAAGCGAACTGTACGGCTATGATGCCCGCAATCGGCTGCGGAACTTCGAGCGGGGCACGCTCAACACCGCAGGCGACGATATCAGCACGCCGCTGGTCGATCCAGCCCTGCCGTCGCAGCAGCAATGGACCGACCTCGACCGCCGGGGTAACTGGCTGGACTTCAGCACCACCCTCAACGGCCAGCCGGCGGTCCAGCAGACCCGCGAGGCCAACCAGGTCAACGAGATCATGACTCTCGATCCCGATGGGCCCGGCGGCGGTCAGTCGGCGGTGACCCTGGCCAACGACAGCAACGGCAACCTGACCGAGAACCCCTGGGCCTTCAACGCCGACGACGGCGGCACGCCCACCGGCCAGAAGTACGAATACGACGAAGAGAACCGCCTTGTTCGCGTGAAGCGGCTCACTAGCCCTGCCGACCAGGTCCTGCTGGAGATTGGTTACGACGCCTTCGGCCGTCGGGTGGAGAGCAAGGAATACCTCGACGCCCAGACCGGCCAGATTCTCTCAACGCCGCGGGTGACACACCATGTTGTCCTTGGGCCCATGACCATCGAGGAGTACAGCATCACCGCCGGTCCCACCGCCCTGCTGGCCCGCGAGTTCGTCTGGGGCACCGAATTCCCGATGCCGGTAGCGATAGTCGATTGGACCGCCGCCGGGCAGGTCGGTACCGGCCAGGCTGAGGTGCTGCACTATTTGCGGGATGTCCTCGGCAATGTCGTAGCGCTAACCAACGCCACCGGCAACGTGGCCGAACGCTACCGCTACGACCCCTACGGCATGACCCGCATCTACAATGCCGGCGGCGCTCTTCTGCCAACCTCGGCCTACGGAAACCCTTACGCCTTCACCGGCCAGCGATACGATGCCGCGGTTGTTCTCTACCACTTCTGGTTCCGGACGTATTCGCCGTCGCTCGGGCGGTGGCATCAGCGGGATCCCATCGGGTACATCGACGGCATGAGTCTGTATCAGTACTTGGTAAGTGGTCCTTTGAATGGCACAGACCCGTTGGGCCTGGAGTGCCGGAAGAGGTGGTCGAGCGAGGACGAGAAGAAGAAGGCTCTTACCGAAGCGATCAGGAGCTCGAAAGACCTGCGAGATTTCGTCGACACATATGATCCCACCTGGAACGGCGCAAAGGGCGATGAACTGTTCAACCTAGAGTACCGCAGCGTCTATGGCGACACTGATATTGACTGGATGATAACGCTGCTGGCTGCGCACTATGGACGCGCAGGATGGTTCTTTAGGGGGATGGATCCAGAAGACATATACGCTATTGGGAAGACCTTCTGGATATTCTATGACGCGGCTACGGATCCGAACGTTTCGGTTGACTTCAGTCGGTATGGACAACAGAATGAGATTAACGCTATCAAGGCGGCGCAAGATCTGATTCAAGGCAAGAAGACCCTGCGGGATTTGTTCCCAGATCTTGACTACAGCGATGTGACTGAGGGCGGGCAACCCAATCCGCCGCCTTGGCGCATAGACCCGCGCCCGCACCGCCGCGGGCCTCGGCGGGTAAGGACGCGTTGAATGCTGGGCCTCAAGGGATCTTGGTCAGTCGGGATCGCGAGACAGACGGACAATGAGCGTAACCAAATCCCGGTTCTTGTGTTGGGTCAGCCTGCGACGTTGTGCGGTTGTGCTGGCGATCGCAGCGGCGGCTTTCATTGCAGGGGTGGTTGTACCTAAGATGGGGCGTCGCCAAGCAAGAGAGCTGGATGTCGTCTGGTCTGCAACCAAGGATGCGACAGTTCCAGGTGACTTCGCGTACGTGCTCTTTCCCAGCCAGCCGATGACTCAATTGGTTGACACCAACGAAAGTAATAGCGGCCTCGTCCTTGATCGCGCCGTCATGTGCAGTGAGCAAGAACTGGAGGCGGGAGAAAGCGTTGGAGTCTGGGTGGAGAACCGGGAACTCCGCGTTCTCAAGGACGCCCTGACCTTCGAGCCACCCGCGCACGATTTTGACCATCTGGTCAGCAATTGGAAGACAGCCGTCGCCCGGTGGAGAGACGCCACCGACTGGCCCGAGGTCGATGTCACGTTCGAAAAAGTGGGAACGGAGACGTATCGTGTAGAGGCATCCAGGACATCAGTAGATGGCGTAAAGGAGATCTTCGTCTATAGGGTTGTACGTGGCGTCCCGAGCCCAGAGTGCTGGTATGTGGACCGTGTGAAGAAGATGGCACGATAGCCGGCTAAGGGCCAAGGACCGGAAGAGACCTAGGGCGGAAGTCGCGTGTTGGACCTGGCCGACCAGGTGATCAGCAGCAGCTTTGCCAACGGGGTGTCGAGCGTCTTCGACTACGACGTTAACGGCCGGATGACCCACATGGAACGGTTCAAGAACGGGGCTCCGCCGACGATGCTGGTGGAATACGACTACGGCCATGACGCCGTGGGCAACCGGCTGTATACTCGGGACCTGATGGCCACCGATCGAAGCGAGTTGTATGAGCATGATTCGCGCAACCGGTTGCGGAACTTCGAGCGGGGCACGCTCAACACCGCAGGCGACGACATCACCACCCCGCTGGTCGATCCGGTCCTCCCGTCGCAGCAGCAGTGGACCGACCTCGACCGTCGGGGCAACTGGTTGGACTTCAGCACCACCCTCAACGGTCAGCCCGCCGTTCAGCAGACGCGAACGGTCAACGGGGTCAACGAAGTGCTGACTCTCGACCCGGACGGCAGCGGCGGCCAGTCGCCGTACACCCTGGCCAACGATAACAACGGCAACCTGACCGAGAACCCCTGGGCCTTCAACGCGGACGACAGCGGCGCGCCCACCGGCCACAAGTACGAGTACGACGAAGAAAACCGTCTGATCCGCGTCCGGCGGCTGAGCAACAATGAGATTCTGCTGGAGATCGGTTACGACGCTGTCGGCCGTCGGGTCGAGAGCAAGGAGTACCTCGATGCCCAGACCCAGCAGATGCTCACAACAGCCAGGGTGACACACCATGTTGTCGTCGGTGCTATGGTCATTGAGGAATACGATATTACCGACAACGGCAGCGGCGGCACCACGGCGACGATGCTGCGAGAATTCGTCTGGGGTGCGGAGTACCCGATGCCTGTTGCTATGGTAGATTGGACGACGGCGGGAGAAATCGGACAAGGGCAGGCAGAAGCCCTGCACTACTTGCGTGATGTGCTGTACAGCGTCGTCGCGATGACGAACGCCAGCGGCAACGTAGTCGAGCGATATCGTTATGACCCCTACGGCATGACCCATATCTACAATGCCGGCGGCATGCTCCTGCCGACCTCGGCCTACGGGAACCCGTATGCCTACACCGGTCAACGATACGATCCGGCGGTTGCCCTGTACCATTTCTACTGGCGAACATATTCTCCGTCTCTCGGCCGCTGGCATCAGCGGGATCCGTTGGGATACGTGGGCGGAGTGAGTCTCTACGAATACGTTGCGAGCCTGCCGACCGTCCTGATAGATCCTTTCGGTCTGGAGGGGGACGCCGCTAAGGAGTGTGCGGATATTGCGGCGGCAATCGAGAAGAAGATTGCAGCCGGAGAGAAGTACATAGGGACAGCCGCAGAGGGAGTAAGCGCGGAGGTCAAATCGGTGGAGGCTGTTTTTAACACTGGCAGTGATTCCTCCGTAGTGGTGAAACTCAGAGACGTCGCAACGGGGGCCGATGACATTGTAGACCTTCGTCCCGAAAAAGCCGCCGCTTTCGTCAAGGGCATGGGCACGCTTGAGCAGTCGTTGCCATTGAGCAAGTGGGCGAGATTTGCCCGTGGGATGTCGAAGCTTGCCAGGTGGGCGGCCAGAATTACCGGAAGGGCATTGCGCGTGGAGGCAGAAGGTGCTTGGTGGATGTTGCCCCAACAAGAGAAAGATAAAGTACTGCCGCCCAGCAACGAGGAAATCCAAGAAAGGAGAGAGCGACTATACGAGCAGTATCCAGGCTTATGGTATCTCTATGAACAGGACGATTGGCGACAGCCAATAGTATGACGATAGTTGAGGTTTGACGCATGATGCGATCGATACGACAGTGGCTGTTGCAGGTTCGGAGGCGATGTAGGCTTGGACCGAAGGTCTTTCTACCGCCATCGTCCATGATCAACGAGCTCACCAAGCCGCGCGTTCTCCCGGCTGAATTGTTCAAGGACTGTCGCCGCCTTCCTCCTGAGAAGGTCCGAATCAACCTCATCCTCGAAGATGCAGCATGGTACCTTTGGGGCAATCGTTACCCACGAAACGGCATTCTGAACGCTGCGATCCTACAACGGGAAGACTTCACTGGACTCCGAGGTTTGACACCCAGGCAGGCTATCAACGAGGCACGCTTGTATCTGAGGGGTATCGCCGCATGGACGAGGGGTCCAGCGTTCTTGGCTACGGTCGCCGAATTCCGCCACAAGCGGGCCTGCTACATCCATTGGGAGTGCCGCTCTGACGACGATGTGATTCACTACTCGCTCATGGGTCGCTGGGCGTTTCGCATAAAGCATCGTCTTCTCCCACTGCTCGGCTGGGAGGAGGTCCCGACTTCGCCCGGTAACAGCGATGACCGCCGACAGTCGCCTGTTTCGTCTTCGACTACGACGTCAACGGCCGGATGACCCACATGGAACGGTTCAAGAACGACGATCCGCCGACGATGCTGGTGAAATACGATTACGGCAATGACGCCGTGGGCAACCGGCTGTATACTCGGGACCTCATGGCCACCGACCGAAGCGAACTGTATGGCTACGACGCCCGCAATCGGCTGCGGACCTTCGAGCGGGGCACGCTCAACACGCCGGGCGACGATATCACCACCCCACTGGTCGACCCGGTCCTCCCGTCGCAGCAGCAGTGGACTGACCTCGACCGCCGGGGTAACTGGCTGGACTTCAGCACCACCCTCAACGGTCAGCCTGCCGTTCAGCAGACGC
>DAOOIV010000158.1 GCA_035384605.1 Phycisphaerae bacterium | reverse complement strand
TCCGGGCCGAGCGGGCGAGAGTGCGGCCCGGAAAGGATTCCGGGCCGAGCGGGCGAGAGTGCGGCCCGGAAAGGATTCCGGGCCGAGCGGGCGAGAGTGCGGCCCGGAAAGGATTCCGGGCCGAGCGGATACATTTGGAGGCGCATGCCCACGCAAAGCCGTGGGCATGGTACCCGGCAAAGCCGTGGGCATGGTACCCGGCAAAGCCGTGGGCATGGCACCCGGCAAAGCCGTGGGCATGGCACCCGGCGCACTGCGATCAAGAGACATGGGCGCAAGCCGCACAGGTATTCGGCCGTAAGGTTCTAACGACAAGCCGGAAGCCTGCCCCGTACGGACCGTCGTCTGACACATACAGCTCGATGCCCTACGCAAGCTGTTGACCGGAAAAACCTACCATCCGACAAGGGCTGTTGATCGCACACGGCCCACTAAGAACGCGAGCGAAGGGGGCCTTATCGCCAGAGCTCTTCCGGCGGTTCGATCGCATGCGGTTGTTGTTCCGGGTCGCTGCGAGAACTGATCTCAAAGGAATAGGAGTAGCTGATCTCGGCGAAGCGGTTCCGCAGGTCGATTTTCACCCAGTCGTAGGGCGGGATCATCACGTGCCAGTAAACGTGCATTTCCCATTCATCCGAGAAGAACAGGAAGTGGGAGACGACGAGAATGTACGGAGAGACGACCACGCCGGCCCATTCGGTCTGGCCGGTGATCCCCAGCTCGGGGTGATTCGTTTCCAGCCATGGGATGAACATGTCGCGCATTTCCCCGGCCGTGGGCCCAAGATTGTTCAGGAATTCGTCGATGTCACCTTCTTCGACCGTCAGCGTTTTGGTGGCGGTTGCCTGCTTGCCGGAGCGCCAGCCGGTGACGGTTACGGTCAGCTCCTGTCCCACGGAGGCCTCTTCCGGAATGACCGTGACCTCGGCCACCTGGGCGGGGGTAATCGAGGTGGGCTCGACGGTGACGGTGGCGCCGGGCGCCGTGGCGGTCAGGGTGACAGCCTCACCGTGTCCCGTGCCTGCGGTTTCGTTGACCACTTGCATGAGCAGCACGCAATGCTGCCCTGGGATGACGGGCTGGACGATTTCAGGTTGAATCTCCAGTTCGAAAGATGAGACTTCGACGGGCGGTTCCGGAGCCGGGATGCAATTCGCGGCCAGAACAAGGGGCACGACGAGGCAGAAAAGAGCTTTCATGGCGTGCTACCTTTCTCCATGCAGGTTGCACCAACAGTGACGGACGTTTTTCAGCTTCCGGCCGGGGAAGCCTGCGGCGGGGGCATGATGTGTCGGCCGTGGCAGTCGGTGCAGATGCTGCCCGCCGTGATCATGCGGCCGTTGGGCCCGGGATGGCCTTCATATTGCTCCATAAAACGTTTTGCTTTGCGCTGCGGGTGGTGCGCCGGATCATGGCACTGTCCGCAGTGGGCGTCGACCTGGTCGCGGGAGAAGACGATGTCGGGTCGGGCTTTTTCCTTGGGATCGACGGCATGAGCCTTTGAGGGCCCGTGGCAGTCGACGCAGAGCGTGCCGGTCTGCTCGTGGGTTTCAGCAATCGTTTCGTTGCGGAATGTTGGATGGCATTCGAGGCACTGTTCATTGCCGGCGGTCCGGCCGCCACGTGGTTTTCCGGGTGCCGCACACATTACGGTGGCAACGAGCAGGATGGTTGAAGCCGTGACACGAAACCACATTCTATTCATGAGCTGCCTCCTGATCGGTCGGGAAAGCCATTGAGTACCCTGCCTGTCTGAGGGGGCGAGCAGGCGCGGCATTCACGAGTGGTGGATTATAGCGGGCAGGCATGGCGGGTGAAAGGTCGCGGGAGAATCTGAGGAACATGAGGAATGACCAAGGTTCAATGGCGGTCAAATCCGAATGACGAAGCCCGACTGACGAAGCAGCCCCGAAACCCGGATGACGCAGTCCACGGTGGCGGGCAGGTTTGCCCAGAGGGGCATCGTTATTATCCAGTCCGAACTTCGTCATTCAGCGGTTGTTGGGGCTTGGGAATTGGACATGCCACTCGGATTGCGAGCCGGACCTGCGACGGGGGCTTGTCATGTCGAAGGTGTGACTCGGCGGCGTGGAAGGGTTCAGCGGTGGTTGGAGATGTCGCGGGTGACGGCGCCATAGCGGCGTTCGCGGGCGGCGAAAGCGCGGATGGCATCGGCGAGGTGTTGCTTTTTGAAGTCGGGCCAGAGGACGTCGCAGACATAGAGTTCGGTATAACTGATCTGCCAGAGCAGAAAGTTGCTGACTCGCATCTCGCCGGCGGTGCGGATGAGCAGGTCGGGGTCGGGCACGCCGGTGGTGTAAAGCGAGTTGGCGATCGTGGCTTCGTCGATATCCTCGGGCCTCAATTCGCCGGTCTGGACCCTGCGGGCGACGGCCCGGACCGCGTCGACGATCTCGTTGCGCGAGCTGTAGTTGATCGCCAGGCAGAGCTTAAGGCCGGTATTGGCGGCACTCATCTGCTGGGTGATATCCAGCTCGGCCAGCACCTTGTCCGGCAGTCCCTGGCGGCGCCCGATCTGTATCAGGCGGACGTTGTTTTCCATGATCGTGGGTCGTTCCTTGACGAGGTAGTCCGCATAGAGGTCCATGAGGGCGTTGACCTCGTCGGGAGGGCGTTTCCAGTTTTCGGCGCTGAAGCTGTAGAGCGTCAGGGCCTCGATCTGGAGGCGTGCGCAGTAGGTAATGGTCTCGCGGACGTTGGCAGCACCTTCGATGTGGCCGCGGATGCGGGGGAGGTTTCGCTGGTTGGCCCACCGGCCGTTACCGTCCATGATGATGGCGATGTGGCGGGGAAGCCGGCGGCGGTCGAGGCCCAGTTCCAATCGCGGGTCCAATGGCGGCTCAGGCATCATCTTCTTCCAGGTACCGCTCGCCTCGGAATTCCTTCCGGGTCGCCTCGGATGGCGGAATCCGTTTCGCCTTCCGTGACGATGAGGATGGGAATGCTCCGCGCAGAAGGCCCCAGAACGGATTCTGGGGCCAGCAAACTGCTGATGGCTTACCCCGTTCGCGAAGCGCGAAAGGGACGGAGGAAGCCGTCGGTTCAAGGCCGAGTTCAAGCCCCGGATCGAGCGACAACGGGTATCTCATTCTCAATTCCACATTCGCCATTGGCCATTCCTGGGCGTTGCGGCATGCAACGCTGGGGCTTGTTACGACCGCATGAGCGTCTGGGTTCGTTCCGGCCCGACGCTGACGATGGAAATCGGTACGCCGATGAGCGTCTCGAGGCGGTCGATGTAATCTCGGGTCTCGGCCGGGAGCTGTCCGATCGACCGAGCCTCGCGCAAATCCTGTTTCCAGCCGGGCATGTACTCGATGACCGGCTCGACCTGCTCCATTAACACGGCATCAGCCACGAGACCGGGGAGCGTGCCGGCGGAGGTCCGATAGCCGGTGCAGATACCGACCTGTTGGAGGCCGGTGAGGGTGTCGAGATGCATGACCGCGACGTGGGTGATTCCGCTGAGTCGTGCGCTGTATCGGGCGGCGACGGCGTCGAACCAGCCACAGCGGCGCGGGCGGCCGGTGGTGGTGCCGTACTCGTGGCCGCGGTCGCGGATGTACTGACCGATTTCGTTGTCAAGTTCGCTGGGGAACGGCCCGGCGCCGACGCGTGTGGTATATGCTTTGGTGACGCCCAGGCAGGTTTTAAGCGTTTGGGCGGGCACGCCCGCGCCGGCCGGCACGCCGATGGCGCTGGTGGAGCTACTGGTGACGAACGGGAACGTTCCGTGATCGATGTCCAGTAGCGTGCCGTTGGCTCCCTCGAAGAGCAATCGCTTGCCCGATTGCATGGCGTCGTAGAGGAACATCGTGGTATCGGTCACGTTGCCGCGCAGGCGGTCGGCGAAGCCCAGGTATTGTTCGGCGATGGCCTTGGCGTCGAGCGGCTCCCGGTCGTTGTAGAGGGCGGCGAACATGGTGTTTTTGAACTGAGTGATGCGTTCGATCTTCCGGCGAAGCTGGTCGGGGTGGGTCAGATCGATGACGCGGATGGCCGTGGCTCGCTGCATCTTATCGGCGTAACAGGGGCCGATGCCACGGGCGGTGGTGCCGATTTTCTTGTCGCCGAGAGCCGCTTCCGAGAGACTGTCTTGCTTCTTGTGCCAAGGCATGACCAGGTTGGCCCGGTCGCTGATCCGCAGGCGGTCGCCGATGGTGATTCCTCGGGCGGCGAGCTTGTCGATTTCGTCGATGATGCCGGCCAGGTCGAGTGCGACGCCGGGCCCGACGACGGCCGTTTTGTTGGGGCTGAGCACGCCGACCGGGAGCAGGTGCAGGGCGAACTTTTCGGTGCCGACCACAACGGTGTGGCCGGCGTTGCCGCCTCCGTTGAAACGGATCACGATGTCAAAGTGCTCGGTGAGCAGGTCGACGATTTTGCCTTTGCCTTCGTCACCCCAGTGCATGCCGACGACGCACGTATGTCCCAGCTTGTTGAAATCCATGTCCTTCTCGCTTCAGTACTTAAGGGCGGAGACAAAGCCCCAGGCGCCAGCGCCGGTCCGGCGTTTTCCTGCCATGGAGGCCGGCGTGTCGCCGGCGCTCCGGGTTGTGTTGAAGACCCTCAGGCCCCGGGGCGGGCGCACCATCTGTGCGCTCGGTTCCGGCGGACTCTGATTGGTGGACGCTTTGTCATAGGTTAATGGCGGGGGTTGGGGGCGTCAAGCCGTGCAGCAGCAGGGGGGCCGGGGGTGTCCCGACGTTGCCAGTGGGAGGGACTCTGTCGGGATCGGTATTGATTGCGCCGTGAGTTGAACGTCGTCAGAGACGGAATGTGGCGGCGATACACAAGAGAATCAGGATCATGCCGGTATACTGCAGAGCGGTCAGCAGTACCCAGAGTCCAGCAATCGGCCAAAAGTCACGGACGATGGAGAACGGCAAGCCAGCCCGTCTGGCCCGACGCGCGAAGACTGCTCGAACCAGGACCATCATGCTGACGGGGTTGCCGATCAAAGCCGCGAAGACAACAAGAAGCCACACGGAAGGGTGTGGCAGAAGAGAGACGGGCAGGACCAAGACGACCGGCCAGAAGAACAGGATGACGGCCGGCAAGAGTGTGATAGGCCGGATGTCTTCATCCATCAGGGGTTGGGCCATCCGTAGTTGTTCCGGATCAAACATCCGGCCGCATTCCGGGCAGCGGTTTTTGGGCAAGCCGGTGAGGTTATAGTCGCAGTGGGGGCAGAAGAGGGTGATGGGGTCCTGTGGTTCCAGTCGGGGCGGCTTGTTCATCCCGCATCCGTTTCTCCCGGTGGGCTGAAGGTCACAGGGCGGTTCATCCCTTCGTCCCGAAGAGGCGCTCCATGAGCTGATCGCGCGTGAGGTTGAAGTGTGCGGCAACAGTAGCCAGGATGCCGGCCAGCGTTCCCAGTTTCAGCGGCGAGTGTTGAGGAACCGTAAGGTGATGCTCGCCGCCCTGTTGGGTGGTCAACCGAACGTGCGAACCTCTCTGCCGCGTTGGCTGGTAGCCCAAGACGGCAAGGGCCTTCGTCAGGTCATCCCCAGAAAGATCGCGTGGAAGCTTCATATGGAGATGACTTCCTCGCGCACCAGGTGCAGTCGAATGATTTTCGGGCGGCTGTCGGCGTCGAAGTGGCACTCAACGGCCTCGCGGACATTCGCTCGCAGTTCGTCGAGCGTTTCGGCTTCCGTGAAGATGGCCTCGCCCAAGGCCCGGGCGGTGTATCCGCCTTCCGGGGCTTCCTCGACCAGAAAGATGACTTCATTCATGCTCGTTCCTCGCGTTTCGTTTCAGCCAGTATCATACCATGTTTCGACGGCGTGTGAATCACGCCAACCAGGCTACTCGCCCACGCAGAGCCGTGGCCATGGCACCCGGCACCCGGCCGTGGGCATGGCACCCGATCCTTATGCTGGTTTGGCAAATCGACTGATGATCGTCTCCGCGGATTTCAGTCCATCCACCGCCGCGGAGATGATGCCTCCGGCGTAGCCGGCGCCTTCGCCGACAGGGTAAAGGTTCCTGGTGGAAACCGATTCGCGGGTCTGCGGGACGCGGAGCATCCGCACGGGGCCGCTGGCGCGGGTTTCGGGGGCGGCGACGAGAGCATCGGGGCCGCCGAAGCCGGGAAGACGGCGATTGAGTTGCTCGATGCCGCGGGCAATGGATTGGGCGATCCCATCAGGAAGGATTTGCCGCAGGTCGGACCACTGGCCGCCAAGGGGGTAGCTGGTTTCGAGCTTGCCGTCGGATGGGTGGCCCTGGACAAAATCGCAGGCTCGCTGGATGGGCAGCTTGTACGAGCGGCCGGTGATTTCGAAGGCCGTCCGCTCGATCTGCTCGAGGAAATCGAACGTGGCCAGCGGATCGTTCTGCACCGGCGGATGGACCTCGCGAGGGTCGACGGTGACGACCAAACCGCTGTTGGCCAACGGTCCGCTGCGCCTTGAGCGGCTTGCGCCGTTGGTGGAGATTTCGCCGGGTGACTCGTTCGTGGGCAGGATCATTCCGCCCGGGCACATGCAGAAGCTGAACACGTCGCCGCGATCACCGGCGGCGCCCTTGGCGACGAGGCGGTATTCGGCGGGCGGCAGGCGAGGGTGGCCGCAGTGCGGGCCGTATTGCCAGCGGTCGACCATGCTTTGCGGGTGCTCGATGCGGACGCCGAGCTGGAACGGCTTGGGCTCGAAGGCCACACCGCGACGGCCGAGCATGCGGAGCGTGTCGCGGGCGGAGTGGCCGACGGCCAGGATCACCGGCCCGCAGGCGATTGTTTCGCCGTTGACCACGATGGCCGAGAGCGCGCCGTCGCGGATGACGAGGTCATCGAGTCGCGATGAGAACCGCACCTCACCGCCAAGTTGCTCGATTCGCTGTCTGATCCGTCGGCAGATGGCCGGGAGCCTGTCTGAGCCGATGTGCGGTCGGCTGTCGATGAGAACGTCCGGGTCAGCACCGTGCTGGTAGAACGTTTCGAGGATCATTCGGGCGCGCGGGTCATTGACGCGCGTATAGAGCTTGCCGTCGGAGTAAGTGCCGGCCCCGCCCTCGCCGAAGAGCAGGTTGGATTCCGGGTTGAATCGGTGCTCGCGGTAGAAGCCGACCAGGACGTTCTGATTGCGGGTCTTGACGTCCGGCCCGCGGTCGATGACCAGCGGGCGATAGCCGTGGCTGGCCAGCAGCAGGGCGGCGAACATGCCCGCCGGCCCGAACCCGACAACCACCGGACGGCCGGCCAGGGACTCGCGGCCGGGCTCCAGCGGCGGCGGTTCCTCGGACGTGATCAAGGCGACATCAGCACGGCGCAGCCGCTTGACGAGCTGAGCCTCTTGTCTGGGCGAGCCGCTCAGGGCCAGCTCGATGTTATAGACGAAGCCGAGACGATCGTGCTTGCGTGCGTCCAGCGACCGCCGGACGATGGCCCACAGGCGGATGTCCTCGGGCTTGATGCGCAGGCGTTTGGCCGCCCGGTCGGGCAGCAGGTCTTCCGGCTCATCGAGCCCCAGCGTCAATCCTCGAACGGCGATCGGCATGGTATGAGTGTACGGCCCGACGTTGCCGACGTGCAACGTTGGGGAATTGCGAATTGCGAGTTGAGAATGGGGAATTGATGAAGCCCGATCCTGGAGACCAGCCGGCAGGCGTCTATGAGCGGCTTGCCGCTGGACGGGCGCGTGACGGGCGTTTGGTATAGGCAGCGATGACAGCGAAGCCCCAGAAGAAGACCAAACGCCGCGTGGTGATGGCTCGTCTCGTACCGCTCAAGAAGGTCGACCGCAGCTTCGACATCGCGTTCTGGCGGCGAGTGGGTGTGGAAGGCCGCCGGCACGCGATGCGGGAGATGGTGAGAGAAGTCTATCGGATGCGAGGCGAGGATGTCCCCGAGTTCAAGGTTGAGAGACCTGTTGAGAATCTGACCAGGAACAAACGTCTGGCCGCGCGTCCGCAAGACCTGGTGGATGTGCGAAACCTCACCCGGCTGCCCGCTAAACGGAAACGCCGGCGAAAACCACGTACCTGAGCGTCGCGTCGGTGTTTTCAGATCACTTCCGGAAGATGACTCCCCGATCGAACTTCTCCGCCTTTTCCAGAGCGTCCAGGATCGGCATGCGGCCGTACTTGGGGTTATCGAACCAACTGTCGATGGCGAAGGCGCCGCCGCCGGCGTGGTAGATCCATGACATCTGGGCGAAGAGCGGATCGCCCCAGTACTCTGGGTGTTTGGGGTTGAACCGCTCGAAGATGCCCATGTTGTAATCGCGGTGCAGTTCCGGGGTGATCTTGGGGTAGCTCTTGTCGTCGTGGTTGTCGGGGAAGGTGCCGCCCTCGGTGCTCAGGATCGGGATCGGGTGGGGCAGGTATTCGCTCATCAGGTGGATGAGCAGTTCGACGCCCAGGTAGCAGGTGTTGTTTTTCATCAGCGAGTCGATGCGCTCGGCCTTGGTGGCGTGCGGCATGTTGCGTTTGGCATCGAAGGGGTAGTCGAGCGGGTGGTTGGACGTTCCCAGGTGCGTGCCGAAGGCCGCGCCGGCGAACGCATCCTCGATCTTGTTCCATTTCTTGAAGGTTTCGAAGCAGTCTTTCCACCACTGGCCGGCGGATCGCCCGTCCTCGCCGCCGACGCTCATGGCGTAGAAGACCGGGATACCGCCTTGCCTGGCGATCATCGGTTTGACGCGAAGCCACTGTCTGCAGACGCGGCCGGTGCGGTCGGGCTTATCCCACTCGCCGGTTGCCCATTCGAGGCTGAGGTTGGGTTCATTGCCGGATTCGATGTAATGGGCGCCGGCCTTGACGTAGGCGGCCACCAAGCTACGAAATTCTTCTTCTTCCTGGCTTTCGCGCGGGTAGAAGGGGGCGGGTTGCGAGACGTAGATGCGCACGACCGGTTCGACTCCCTGTCGCCGGCAGGCCTTGACGACCTCGATCTTGTTATCTCCGCAGGCCAGGACCTTAAACCAACTGAAGCCGTATCTGTCTTTGAGCTCCTTGAAGAACGCATCCGGGTCGGAGGGGACCCACATGCAGTCGGGGTTGTCGTGGATGCCCCAGCCGGTGTCCGGGGCGGG
>DAOOIV010000157.1 GCA_035384605.1 Phycisphaerae bacterium | reverse complement strand
ACTTATGGAGGATGCCCCTCTCTTGTCAATTTCCACAGATAATGAGACTATCTCGGCCTCGACCAGCAGCAGGGAAACCGGGTGTTCACCCGGGAACTGCTGAAGTGTGTCGACCATTTGGCTTTGGAACCTTACGGCCAGGCATGCGTGCAGCTTGCGTGTGTGTTTCTGAATCGCAGTGCGTTTGGGCTGCGGCCCGCAAGAAGGCGGTCCGCCTTTGGGGAGACAGATCATGTGCTCACTCGAATCTTGTCATCGTTGTCGCGGTTGCCAGGTGTTTCCGCTGTCCGGCTCTGGTGTCGGCCTGCTGTGCCTGACAGTGCTTGTCCTCCTGGGAGGACAGCGAGTCTGCCAGGCTGAGGGATTCCACTACGACTACAACGCCTCTCCGATACATCTGCAGATCACGCCGCCGGAGGGTAATCGGTCGGGGCTGTACATCGACCGCACGGTGAACCTGTGCGACGACCCGGTCGGTAGCTGGGATGATCTGAAGCTTCGTTGCGGGGACACGACAGCTTCGACACCTTCGCCGGGAGTTATAACCTCGCCAGCTTCGGGCTGGCGCCCGGCGAAATGCCCCTGCAATTGCGCCTGACGAACCCTGACGATCCGGTCTTTTACCTGGACGACATGATGATCGCCACGCGAGCGCCGGAGCCGGCATCCCTGATCCTTCCGGCGCTGGACGCTGCCTTCCTGCCGCGCCGGCTGAAGTGACTCACATCGAGCAACCGGATGCGTGGACCACAGGTTGTGAATTGGATGACGTACGGCTCTGGTACGCTCAAATCTTGAGCAACTGAATCGCTTGGGGTGCTCTTCGGCGTACGTGGGCAGCGGCACAAAGAGACTGGGCATGCGCACATCGTCGTGGTTCAGGACACCGACGGCGTCTGGCGGTCGGCCTGGAGCGGGGCGGCCATGACATTCGGGGCGACTCTCTCACAAACTCGATCGTAAGCAGGACCCATACAACAAAGCGACGACGCCGCAAGGGGATCGTTCCCTCACGATCGCCTCGGCGAAAGGGGGGTCGCAGTCCTGAAGGAGGGGCATGAAGCCTCACGAGGCCAAGAGGGAGGACCGGCCTGTTGCCTGCTTGCCTCGCAGCCCTCCGGATGTTAACCTGTTTTTACGTTCAATTGGGCGTTCGCGGGGAACGAGGCCCCCGAGGCAAGCACCCCCGAAAGGACGCCTCGTCGCCGAAGTGGCGGAATTGGCAGACGCGCTGGATTCAAAATCCAGTGCCCGCAAGGGCATGAGGGTTCGACTCCCTCCTTCGGCAATCACACATGACCCATGCCAATGACGGCCTTTCGCGGAATCGAGCATGTCTGCCAGTTTCAATGCCCGAACACCCCTTCCGGCTGCCGGCGGTACGCCACGACGAACGAAGTAGTTGAGAACATGAGGCTGCTCTTCCTGCGATGATCTGCGAAGCCCCCTGCCCGGCCGAAGGCAGACTCGTCGCTGATATCGAGCCGAAGCCGGATGTGTTATCATTACCCCAGGACAAGTCACAATAACCGCCGCCAAGGAGAACGTCGACTGATGGCCACTAATGCCCAACCCGACCAGCATGCGCCCGCTGCTTCCTCAGAATCCGACGCCGGCTCACAAGCCCTTGGGCAAGCGCCGCCTCAGTCCAAGCGTCGGCGCCGGCGCTGGTGGATCCGCCTGTCCCTGGGCATTCTGCTTCTCTTGATCATCCTGGTCCTCCTTGCCCCCTATCTGGTATCGACCGCAATCGGCTCCAGGCTGATTCTGTCCCTGGTCAACGATCAGATCGAAGGTCGCGTCGACCTCGAAAGGCTCTCTTTGTCGTGGGGCGGACCGACGAAGCTCACCGGGCTGACCGTGCTGGATCCGGCCGGCAGAGAGGTCCTGACCGTCGAGCAAGCCGTTTGGACCGGCGGCGCGTGGACCGCATTGCGATCCCGGCAGCAGCTCGGCGAAATCAGCGTCGATTCACCGCAGGCCGTGCTGTACATCGACGAGCACAATCGAATCTCATTGGTTCAGGCCTTCAGTCTTCGCAAACCGGCCGTCAGCACAAAGCCAATCTCGGTTCCGCCGGTAACCGGCAACGTGAGTCTCAATAAAGGCTCGGTCCGCCTGGTGCGGGTCGACGGGCGAACGTACGATGTGCCCCAACTGAACGCGAAGTGTCACGTGGACGCCATGCAAGACCTGAAGGGCACGATAGAAGCAACTCTCGCCGACGCCTCAACCGTGGCCTTCGACGCAAGTGTGCGGCAGTTTGTGACGAAAGGCCAACTGGACGTGTCTCAAGCATCGGGGCAGATCAGAGTCGCCACTGGCGGCGATGTGGACATTGCCGGTCTCGCCCAATTCCTCCTGGATCAGGCCAGCGCGGCCGGAAGAGCACACTTTGACGGCGGGCTGACCTTTAAACCAGGCGAGGCGCTGGTTGACCTTAAGTCGCATGCGACGGCTATCCAGATCACCCGCGCCAACACGCCGGCGATCAACCCCACCGATCTGGCAATCGAAAGCCACAGCCGCCTGACGGCTGAAGCGATGTCCGCAGATGTGTCGCTGACCGGACAGGCAGGAAACGCACACGTCCGCCTGGCTTACGCCCCATCCGGCCAACCGGTCCGCATCTCGCCGCAACAGTTGCTGTCCGCAGCGCTGACGGGGAACCCAATCGCGATGCCAGACTTGACCGCCGACGCAGGTGCCAATCTGAATCTCGCCGCACTGGCACAGGCGATACCGGCCCTGCTCACCATCCGGCCCGGGGTACAAATCACTGGCGGACAGCTCGGAATCGAGGATTTGAGCATTCGTGGCGGCGCTCAGCCGGCCATGAAAGGAACGCTCCGGCTGGCGGAACTGACCGCTGTCGACAACGGGCGTACAACCCGCTGGGAACCGATCACTGCAGAATTCGACGTGTCACTGGAGGCAGGCCAGGGCCTGAAGATCCGCCAAACCCAGGTCGAATCGGGCTTCGCGCGCGTCATCGCCGGCGGCAGCGCTTCGGACCTGCACGCCGACCTCACGGCGGACCTCGCAAAAATGGGCCAACAGCTCGGTCAGGCAGTTGACGTCGGTGCGAAGGTGCCCGCCGGGTTTATCACGGGAACGCTCCGCGTGAAGCGAGCCGGCGACGACCGCATGGACTTCGCATGCGACCTGGTCGCCAGCGACCTGCGCTACAAGACGGACAAGGGTCAACTCGATGCTGCGAAGGCAACACTGAAGCAGTCAGGTCACCTGCAACTGGCCGGCGCAGAGGTCACGAGACTCGTAACCTCCAGCTTCACCGCCGACGTCGACGGCCAGGTCGTCGCCACCGGTTCCGGGTGGTTTGACCTCCAGCGCGGCACTTACTCGGTCGACGCAGACGTTGAGAACGCCGACCTGGCTTACCTTGGTTCCAAGGCAACCGGGTTCGGCGTGGAAGGTCTGAACCGCTACGCGGGAACGGGTGTCATCCATGTTGAGATCGATCGAGCCTCGCCCGACGGGCCAATTGTCTCGGGCGGACAGGCGACGTTGCGTAACACCACGGTGGACGGCGAGCCGCTTGCCGGGCAGGACGTTGTGCTCGCATGGTCGGAAGCGAGCTGGTCGCCGGAACCCGGCGCCTTGAGTGTCAACACCGCAGAGTTCAGAAGCGACCTGGCACACGCAACCGCCAGACAAGTCTTGCTGAAGACTCGTGAGGGACTCACCCTGAACGGCAAGGTCGAGGCGATCGCAGATTTGGCCCAGTGCTTTGCGACAGCCGGCCGCATCGGCCAGTGGAAGACCCTACCGCGAATCGCCGGTCGGCTCGCGCTCACCGGCACCTGCGCTTCGGCCTCGGGCACCATCGCCACATCGGGCAACTGCCGAATCGAGTCCCTCGAGATCGGTGCCGGCAAGCAGGCTATTCGCGAAGACCAGCTTCAGCTTGTATACGACGCGGCCGTAAACACGCGAGAAAGGAATATCACTCTCAAGCAGTGCGAGCTTGCCTCGAGACTGCTGTCGGCCAAGATGACGGGCACCATCGATCACTACGCCACCGCGTGCGTTCTGTCGCTGTCGGGCTCCTATGAGGGATCCTGGGACTCCATGACCGCGGTCATTCACGAGCTGGTCCCGGCAACCCGCGACTCGCTGTCTCTTTCCGGCACCACGGCAGGTGCATTCACCGCCAAAGGCGCGGCGTATCAGCCGGAGACTCGGCCGGTTTATCGCGGCGTTGCCGCCGGGCTGGATGTCGGCTGGACCTCGGTCAAGGCATACGGTGTCACCCTGGGCCAAGCACAACTCTCGCCGGTCCTGCGCGACGGCGAACTTTTGATCCCAGTGACGGCGATCCCGGCGAGCGTCGGGCAAGTCCGCCTCGGCGGCCTGATCGATCTTCGCACGTCGGACCCGACGTTTCGCCTGCCCGGCAGAGTCCTTGTGGTGGAAGGAGCCCAAGTCACCCCGGAGGTCGGCCGGCACGTGCTCAGCAGGATCAATCCCATTTTCGCTTTTATGACCCGCGCCGAGGGCACACTCTCACTGGCAACGGAAGATATCGTTCTGCGGCTGAGCGATCAGATCAGACAAAGCGGCAGCGGCAAGGGCCGACTGGATCTCAAGGACTTCAAGGTGCAGTTCGGCGGGCCGATGGCCGTGCTGCTCGAATTGGGGGCCATGGACGAGCGGGACATGCTCGCGGTGACGATGGACGGTGTGGACTTCGCCCTGAAAGACGGCCGAATCCGGTACGACAACCTCACCATGGTGTTCCCCGAGAACTTCGACCTGAAGTTCTCCGGCTCGGTTGGGCTTGACGAAACGGTCGATCTGACCGTCTCCGTACCCGTCCGGGCCGCCCTTCTCGAACGATTCGGCGTCCGCGGGCCGGTGACCGAATACGCACGCCTGCTGGAAGGTGCTCGCGTGGCGGTTCCGATGACCGGCCATCGGCTGCTGCCGAAGGTGGACCTGAGCCGCGTGGATATGAAGCCATTGGTCGAACGTGCGATGCGGGCAGCCGTAACAAGGGAAGCGCCCGGCGTAATAGACGCTCTCCGCAAGCCAAAACAGGATTCGACGGACAAAACGCCGACCAAGCAACCACCGCCCGCCCAGCCGACGACCAAGCCCATCGAGGACAAAGCCAAAAGGTTGCTCGACGAACTCCTGAAAGACCGAAAGAAGACCGACAAGCCAGCGCCGAAGAAACGATAAGGGCAGTCATGGTCTACCCGGCATGATCAGATCGTCCCGTCGGCTGTGAATACGGTTCGCCGTCGAACGCAGCACCCGCGTCGATGGCCTCAGCCGTTGAAATACAAATACGCAGCGAGGATCACACAGAGGACCAGGGCCGTGCTGGCGATATCGCGCCAGTCATAGCTGCGCCGTGTCTCAAGGCGGTCGCGATCCGTGATGGTTCCGTAAGTAAGGCCGCGAATGCGCTCATAATCCGGCGCTCGCGTAACGTAGCTTACCAGTGTCATAACCAGCGCGCTGACCACGAAGATGATCACGCTGTAATATTGGAAATTCATCTTGTTGACGATCCAGAAAAGCGAACCGCTCGGGTAACCATTCTCGAAACCCGCCAGCTTGAGAGCCACAGGGGTGTCAACCGCCAAGCGGAAAACGCCCAGGGCAAAGCCGACGACCAGGGCCGCCAGACAGCCGGCCGCGTTCAAACGGCGGAAAAAGACTCCCAGGAAAAAGACCGCGAAAATCGGCGGGCCCAGGTATGCCTGAACCGTCTGCAGATAGTCGTACAAACCCTTCTGTCCGCGCACGACCGGGATCCAGATGAGGCTGATCAGGACCATCGCCACCGTAGCCATGCGCCCCACCCAGACAAGCTCCGCCTGCGAAGCCCTCGGCCGAAACTTGCTGTAGAAGTCGATGGTGAACAGCGTGGAAGAGGCATTGAAGACGCCCGCCAGCGAACTCATCAGCGCGGCCAGCAACCCGGCGACGACCAGCCCGCGAACGCCGACGGGCAGAATGTGTTGCACGAGCAGCGGATACGCCGCCTGGGCCTTGAAACGGTCCAACTGGCCGTTGTTGTACAGGCCGTCGTGCAACTCCTGCATTCCGCTCTTGGCCAAGGCGAAACAGATCATGCCGGGAATGATGAACAGGAACACTGGCAGAAGCTTCAAAACACCGGCGAAAATAGCACCGCGGCGGGCCTGAGTCTCGTTGGGGGCACCCAATGCCCGCTGAACGATGTACTGGTCCGTACACCAATACCACAGCCCCACAATAGGGGCACAGAACAGCATGCCGATCCAGGGATAGTTCGTGTTGAAATACCAAGCCTGCCTGACGACCTGACCGGCAGCGTCTTTGACTTCGACCGGCGACCAAGCGGCCTCGACGCCGGGAGGCACCAGAGGCTTCCAGAGGTTGAACATTTCCGAGCCGCAGACCTCGCGCAAGTGACCCCAGCCGCCGATGGCCTTGAGGCCGAAGAAGGTCACCGCCGCCGAGCCGAAAATGAGGATGAACGTCTGGAGGGCCTCCGTATAGGCCACCGCACGCATTCCGCCCAAAACGGTGTAGATGCCGGTGAGCAGGACGACCAGAATAGACCCCACCCAGAAGCTGTCCAGATGAATGCCCCCGATGTCCAGGCTTGCATCGGGCAGGAGGGCGCTGTAGACGACACCGCCGGCGAAGATGCCGACCGCGATCTTGGTGAGCACATAGGCAAACAGGGATATCAGAGACAACAGCAGACGATTCTTGGGCGAGAAACGCTTCTCCAGGAACTCAGGCGTGGTGAAGACTCTCGAACGAGCATAAAACGGCACGAAAACCCACGCGAGCACGAGTACGCACCATGCGTGCAGCTCATAGTGGGCCAGAGTCACGCCGTCGGTCGCGCCCGAGCCGGCAAGGCCGACCAGGTGCTCGGAGCCGATGTTACAGGCGAAAATAGAGGCCCCGATGACGAACCAGCCCAGGTGTCGGCCGGCCAGGAAGTAATCGTCGGCGGTATTCTTAGTGCGGAGGATTACCCACCACGCCAGGCCCAGCAGGATCACGAAATACAGAGCGATGACAATCCAATCTAACAGATGCATGTAACTTACCTCATTTCCAGCGTTCGTGATGCGCCATGCGGGCACAAGAGTAAACGGCGGACACCGGTTTTGGCAACAAGTCGACCCGGACCGCGGCCCTCGCCTCCAGCCAACGATCCTTCGAGCGTCGACGTGCTGCAGCCTGTGACTGAGAATCACTGCTCGCTGGAAAAACGCGTCGGACTCCTCTTCAGAGACCACGCGGACAAGGCGCGACGTCGCACTACGACGGCGCACATCGGTCCTTGAGAGTCCAGACATCTGAGGGTTTATGTTCTATGCGGCCGGCTTGCTTCCCTCGGATCTGTCAAGATCCAGCCGTTCACGGATGAATTCCGCGAGGAATGAGGTTTTGGCGGCGCCACAGACAGGCCTGGGGGCCTTTTGAAGTGTGCCGGCGTCGTCCGCCAACGCGGCAACCGTGATCTTTTTCGCATACTTGCCGGGGTGGCCCCTGCGGCGTAGGCAGGTCGCCGATGGCGGGGCGGCCGGGAACCGGACCGGCGCCTGCCGGCAGAGCCGCTACACCTGCCGGACGAACAGTCGGACGGACCACGTCCGCGAGGAATGAGCGAAGGATATTCGCCGGTGAATCGCGACCCACAACGGTTCAAACGCCTGATCGATCGATGGATCGACCTGGAGATCGAACGCTCATGACTCACCATGCAGATTGGAGAACCACCACGGAGTCGGCGGGCTGAAACTCGGTACTCTCGAGAAGCGCAGACACGAAAGGAATATGGACTCTCTGGCGTGCATGGGGTCGTGAAGTGGGACAATCCTGGGGCTTGGCCGGCTTGATGTCACCACGTGGCTGGAGCCTGGGATCACCGTGCACCGGTGCCAACATGCCTTTCGGAAAGCGTCGCCGCAGATCGGCTCGCTGTTGCAAGAGCTGCGCCGGGCACCAGCTTCTTCTGCTGAATGTCTTGCCGAGTTTTCGGTCCAGAGAAGCTTGTTTGCTGGGCTCCGATGGGTATTATGTAGAGCAAACGCTGATGGCTTGCTCTACTTAAGCGGGCAGTCAGTCGGAACGTAAGGTTTTGCTAGTGGAACGTAAGGTCTTGCTAGCAAAAGATTTGGGTCGACTTGCGGGCGTAGCTCAATTGGCAGAGCATCAGCCTTCCAAGCTGAATGTTGACGGTTCGAACCCGTTCGCCCGCTTCGTACATAAACCACGCCGCTCCCGATAGTTGCGGGAAGCTGCCGGCGTTCGGCAGTGCGGCCTGAAACGCAGAATCGCGGGGTGCCACACCGCGCTGTGCGTTTGGGAGGTCGCGTATGCCGAAAACGTAGCCTATCGCTCTCGTAAAGGGACTTCCCAAGCCCTTGTTACCCTGACCGACTGGGTTACGAAGAAACGCCGGGACTACTGGCTCGGTGAGTACGCTACGCCCGAAAGCGGTGAAGCCCATCACCGCATCATCGCTGACTGGACGATCGGCGGTTGTCGCTGACCCAGCGCCAGAGGAATACGTCCCGAAACCCCTGCGGCCGGCCCGACGCTTATCGAGATCGTTCAGGCCCCATTGGCACTGGACACAAGCGCACTATCGCCCCCGGCACGCAGGGGCTCTGAAGCCTGCGCGGCGACTACTCCGACAGTTCTATGGACACAAACCCGCGGCCGATTTCGGACCCACGGATTTGCGTCTCCTCAGGGACGAAACAATTCGGGGTAGCGAAACCGCGGATCCACCTCGCCAACCTTGGTCTCGCAAGTACACCAACGAGCAGGTCAAGAGGCTTCGACAGTTGTTCGAATGGGCGGCAGCTCAGCAATTGGCGCCTGTGATCGTCTATCAGTCCTGCGGCGGACCGCCTTTTTGCGGGCCGCAACCCGAGCGCACTGCGATCCAGAAACATGCGCGCAAACCGCACCGCTCTCTGGCCGTAAGATTCTGCTGCGAGCCCTGGCTTGCGGGGATCCGCAGGGGGCTGTGGTGCTTCGGCAATCCGGGCATGTTCTTTGACAAGAGCATACGCGAGATTGGCTTGCCACTGGCCGGGTTG
>DAOOIV010000156.1 GCA_035384605.1 Phycisphaerae bacterium | reverse complement strand
AATGGCCTGGTCAGGCTGACCCGACACGCCCGTCACATCCATGCAACGGCAATCGATCGACAGATTCTCGAAACCGTTGCCGCCGGCCCCCGTGAAGCAGGTCTGAAAGACCGCGAAGTCCGCCTGATCGACGTCGCCGTCGTCGTCCACGTCGAAAACCGGATCGTGTGTACACTGGCAGGCCGGGTGTCCCTCACAATCCGGATCCGCGCAATCGATCAACCCGTCGTCGTCATCATCCACACCGTTGTCACAGGTTTCAGGGCCACAGACCGGGCTGCTCCAGCAATCGGGATCATCACAGTCGACGAGAGTGTTCCCGTCATCATCGGCGGCATTGTCGCAGACCTCGGGCGGGCACGGCCACGGCGTCGGGGCGCAGTCCGGATCGTCCCAGTTGGCCAGGCCGTCACCGTCATCGTCGATGGGATTGCGGTCCAGCGGATTATCGATGTTCCAGCAGAATTCGGGGGATTTGCATGCCGGTTCTCCGGCACAACCCGGATCCTGACAATCGACCAGCTCATCTCCATCATCGTCAACCTGATTGTCGCAAATCTCGAAAGGCCCCTCCGGAGGCAGAACGTCAATCTCCTTGATGATCGACCCCTCGAACGATCGCCGGAAACCATCGCCGTCAAACGGGTCAACGTCGAACGGATCGATGCCGGCGCACCCTATCGGGCCCAGCCACTGATCCCAGTTCACCCTTTGCGTATTCGAGACCGGCCAGAAGACAAACCTGATGCTCGTAACACCGCCGGCAAGCCGCGGACTGCTGCTGTCGTAAACGCGGGTCAAGGTGGAACCGATGGTCGGCACCTGACTGCCGTCGTTAACGTTGGGGTTCCAGCCGTCACCAGTGCCCGGCCCGGCACACACGATGTTGCCCGTAACCACGCGATCGAGCAGCTTGCTGAACAGGCGGTTTTTCGGGTCGGGGTTCGTGTCACGGGAAATGTAGACATCGTATCTCTGCCAGACACGGCCGTTGGGATAAGAATCGATGTTCTGCGCGAAAACCCGGATTTCCCCGATGTCGGTCGGCGCGGGCAAGTCGAACTGAAAGACGCCGCTGGGCAGGAGGAAATCGGCCAGAACGGAATCAACATGGGCGCCAAGCAACCCATCGGTGAGCCCCGCACCGTTCTGCTTCGGCGTCGCCGAGTGGAAACCCGGATGCCCCGTGTTGGGGCTGTTGATCGGTGATGGCTTACAGAGAGCATCACCGGGCATGTTGTCAACCGGGATGTATCCATTCACGTTGTCCGGCCAACCCACCGCCAAGTCGTTGTTTTTCAGCGGAACGATGCCGTTAATCAGGTCCGTGGACGAGATCGCGATTCCCGGATACGACGGCAGCGTCGTCACGTCCTGCGGCCCGTATTCCCAAATGTAGGTCGGCGCGCCAAGACCTGCAGTGCCGACGCTCAAGACCCAGCCGAGCACCATCAGGGCGAATGTTCTGTGCTTGTACATTGCTTTGGCTCCTTTCCATGTCGATTTGTCTGCGTCTTTGACCGATTCTCCGCTCGCTCGGACAAAGGTTCGATATTGCACCTGCCGAAGATCAGAACCTCCAGCAAGCTCACACCCCGCTCACCACCAATGCAGATCGTTCTCCTGTCTCAAGATGGCCGTCCTGTAGAGCTCTATCTGGGTTGAGTCGCGGCGCAATTCCGCCGGCAACACCCCGACCTTATGCCAGTCAACGTGTCCGTCCCCATAGGCAACGTTCTGCCCGACCAGCCGCGGCGGCGATATGGAACCGGCAGCCTGAACGGCGGAGTAATCCGGCCCATGGTTGACGCGCCATCGCGCATTGGGCGGGCCTGCTCCCCACCACAGACTGACCGCATCGGCCATCAGCACGTGCCTGGAATCCGGGTTCTTGGTCACGTAGCACTTGCGCTTGAAAGGCACGTCGGAAGGTGTCTCAGTGCCGCGGGGCTTCGCGGGATCATTGGCGGCGTCACCGGTGTTCAGCCTTCCGTAGTAAAAGTAGGTGATGTGCAGGTAAGCCTCCGGATTGCTGAGCCAACTGCCCGCCGGCTGCTCGCGGTCGATGTCGACACTGCCGCGGTCGGACTCGCTGACAAACGGACAGTAAAACACCTCATTCGCCTTGACGGCCGACTGCATGCCGATGAATCGGCCGATGGTGCGGTGAACACTTGTGGGCCAGGCCCCGATCACGTTGCCGCCCGAATTGCGCGCATCACAGCCCGGCACGCCCACTCTCGCCTGGTGTGGAAAACTCCTGTACGACACGTCGTATGAAAGAGCGGCAACACCGATCTGGTGCAGATTGCTCGCGCACACCCGCTGACGCGCCTGCCGCCGGGCTTGGGCCAGACTCGGCAAAAGGATCGCAATCAAAAGGGCAATGATCGCTACAACGACGAGCACTTCAATCAATGTGAAACCCGAAGATCGACCCAAGCAACCTCGCCTTGTCATCCCTGCAGGCTTGTGAGTCATCCCTCATTCCCTCATGCCGGCCCACGTGCTATCTGTCCCCTTGGCAAAAAACCAAGCACGCGAGCCTGAAGCCGCATCTTTTTCCGGGCAAGTAACAAAACCTCACGACTCTCCACGGCATCCGCCCCGTCAGGCCGGATCGCCGCTTCTCCGCAGCTTTGCCAAGCCATAATCTTATGCCTTACTCGTCTTGGTGTAAAGACACTTCAGCAACATCAATGCGGTTTCCTGAAGGCGGCTCGGCACAAGCAACGATGATGCCGGCAGCAGCATTCCGTCATTACTGTATTATATCCATTCACGCATGTACGGCCTCTCCTTCCTCGGCCCAACCTTCGGCCTCAAAGTAGGACGCCGAAGCTCTGGCCCTTCCCGACTCTGTCTGCAACCGGGATACGCGCCGCAGAACAAGCGGCTGTTCGCTGCCCGGCGAACGTGGCCCAAAGCAGGTCCATGACACCTGCTACACCGATGCTCCTGCGTGCCGGGGTGCCGAAGCCTCCCACGACCGATTGGCATGGGTTGGGCCGCTGTTCATGAGACACCAAACGGTGAGAGGAAATGGCTCTTTAGCCGGCCCGCTCAGAAGCGCGACCGCATGTAATTCACCCCCGTGAGGTACGATCCCGGTGCGGGCAGGCCCATCATTCACGGTGCCAAGCACTCGGGATTCCAGGAGAAGCTCCCGGCGCCTCCGCCCCCCTGGACAAAATGTCCCCGGAAATCCCTTGACAGACCCGCCCTGCCGGGGCACAATATGGAGCAAATGGGAGCCGGTTGAGAAGCTCATGTCAACCTGGAAGAGGATCTGGAAGGAAGCCGTGGCTCTGCCAACAGCGTCTTCAGCACAAGGCTTCGCATGGCAGGATCTCTCAACTCCCGATCAGTCGATAGCGACTGAAGTACAAGCAGTAAATTGACGGCGTTTGGCTCACCCACTGCGGAAGCCGAGAAGGAAAACGGGGACAACTCAAACCTAAGAAGAGGTTTTATTTCAAGAAAGGGAGGATGGACATGAGAACGATCATAGTTGCGATGTTGGCTTTTGGGCTTGTCACGGCCGGCGCCGCCGCGGCGGTGACGTCGACCACAACCCACAGCCCGATCAAGAGTGGTAACCCGGGCAGCACGGATGACTACATTAGTTCGACCGACTGCCTCCAGGGCAAGATCCCTGCCGTGCTGCCGGGCGACATGGGCTGGCACCCGGCAAACAGTGATCCGCTCGACCAGCTGCCGGCGTTCACCGACGGTGCGGGTATGCGAGCCACCGGCCTGACCGGCCTGCTGAACGACTGGGGCTACGCCAACCCCGTCAAGTTGGTCGCGTATGATATGACGGGCACAGACTGCAACGCACTGGGCGTAGCCCAGATCAACATTCATAGCAGCAACGACATTGACGGCCGTATCTTCTCGACCACGGTTATCAAGTACTCGATGGATGGGGGCGCCAACTACAGCCTGCTCGGCTACTTCCAGTCGGATCCTTCCGGCACGATCAACAGCCAAGGACATCCGAATTCGATCAACATGAAGTCAACGATGGTCAGTATCTTCGATGACCTCGGCGCGGCAATCATCCCCGCCGGTGTGACCAATATCGAGTTCGACTTCTACTCTGTGGACAACACCGGTGGGCAGATGCGCGACCCGTTCGACGGCGTGAATCCGTTCACCGGAATCGACGACGGTCTGACCGGAGCGTTCGTCTCGCCCCTGATCATGGAGATCGACGTGTTCCCAGTGCCCGAACCGGCCGGCCTGCTCCTGTTCGCGGCAGGCGGCTTATTGCTCCGCCGCCGCAACTCTTAGTAGTGCGACGTAGGGTTCGCGCCCGGCGTCCTCAATTGCGTCTCGCTATGAGATCAGCCCTTGCCGGCACGCCCGCCGGCAGGGGCTGTTTCGTGCGCGGCGACACCCGATCAGAATCCATGGCCGCACAGCGGATCTGCCGGCACCGCCTCCCCTGAAATGCAGGTGCTGAAGATGGCAAAGTCCAGCGCGTCCACGTCGCCATCGTCATCCAGGCGGGCCGCCATACACTCGGGGGCGGTCTGACGGATGCCCGAGCCGCTGAAGCAAACCTGAAAACGCCCGAAATCAATCTGGTCCACGTCCCCGTCGCGGTCGAAGTCACATTTGCCGTACAGGGGCGCCGTAACCCGAATGGTGATCACGTTGGAGACACCGGTCTGCCCGTGACAATCGGTCACGGCCAGACAAACGTCATGGTCGCCGAGCGATGGGAAGATCCACTCGATCTCGCCCGGCAGCCCCGGTACCGCGAGTTGATCAGCGCCGAGGGTCCATAACGAATCTGCCGCCACGGCCCCCGGCGCAAGCACAACCGACGGCACGAAGTGCACGGGTTCAGCATATGGAACCTCGAAAACGTCCGAGACAATCAAGACCACAGGGGCCGGCGGCAACACGGGCGGGCCGGGTAAACCGTTCTGGACGTCGAATTCGTCATAGGAAAGCTTGTGACTGCCGTCGCTGCGGGTGATCCCCCAGGAAAAACCCGGCTCATCCTGCCACTGATACCAATACGTGCCTGCGACGTAGGATTTGCCTTCCAGCCACTCGTACGTATCGCGCATGTTGTCACGTTGCGTCGCCTCGCTCACCCTATCGGTGTTCCAGCCGAACTCGGTGACCAGCACGCGGGCGGTATCGCCGTAGTCCGCTTGCACCTGACGAACGCTGTCGCTGCTCCATGGCCATCCCTCAAACAATGACCGTAACTGGTAGGTGCTGACCGACCGCGCCTGGCTGATGTAGAAATGATAGCCGAACAGGTCCCAGGGATACCGGCGTCCAACGTTGGCTTCCATCCAGTCCCAGACGGCGGTCTGCTGATAAACCTGCTCCATGTAGTTCATGCCGGTCATATTGTCGTAAGCCAGAAGCCCCCCTGAGCACAGCTCGATGCAGTAACGGCTCAGGAGCGAGCGCCCCTCGCGATAATTGGTCGCCTTGTATGTCTCGGCGAGCAGGTTCGCATAAACCCGCGGCAAAATGTAAGTGCCGCCGGCATGCTGAGGATCGGTCTGCCACTCGGGATTGGTATGGGCGTTCGGCTCATTCCAGATTTCCCAACGCTTGATCTGAGTCCTGTAGCGGTCGATCAGCAAAAGAGCCGTCTCGCTGAAGTCGACTACGTACTGATTCATGCCGTCGCCGTCGGGATCATCGTTCCACGCCTCCTGCCCGACCGGCATGCACTCGTTGCACAGCAGCCCCAGCACCACCAGGTCGTGGTTCAGAGCGTTCTGAACAATCGCGTCGTAGATGCCGAGGATGGTAGAGTCCCACGTCTGGTGCCAGTCCATGCGGAAATTGATGCGGACGGCTCGGCAGCCCGTGGCGGCGATCTGCTGAGCCCGCGCGTCGGTGAAGTAGATCCAGCCTCCCCAAACGGGCGCACCGGCGTTGATCCCATGGTATTCGTCGGCGAAAACGGACCCGTGCAGGCCACACGCCGCCCCCATGGCAACAAGGGCGAGCAAGCCGATCTGCGCTACTGGCTGCCTGGTCCTCATTGACCGCCTCTGCGACCGATTTCTGCCCGCCTCGCCTCAGTGCCCGCACTGCGGATCCGCCGGCACGCCCGGCCCGGACAGGCAACTCCGGAACAACGCGAGATCATCCTGATCGACGTCGCCGTCGTCATCCAGCCGGCAGTTCATGCAGGACGGCCCGTACTGGTTGGCACCGGGCCCCGTCAGGCAGGTCTGGAAGTGCCCGAAGTCGATCTGATCCACGTCGCCATCCTCGTCGAAATCCGCGGCGCTGTGCGGAATCGATGCCACGTGAACGGTAATCGAATCGGATACGCCCTCAAGATGGTTGCTGTCGGTCACGATCAGCCACACGTTATAGTCGCCCGTCTGCCCGAAGGCCCGCAAGATGCCGCCCGGCATGCCGGATACGGTCTGCTGGTCGGCCCCGAAGTGCCAGGTGCCCTGCAATGCGGATGCTCCGGGAAACAACGACACCGTGGGCGTGAAGGACACCTGCTCCCCGACCGCCACATGCAACTTGTCGGCGGTGATCGACACTTGAGGCTCGGGAGGCGGGATGTTGTCCTGGTTCTGCAAGGTGAACTCCGTATGTGAGGGCTTGAGCGAACCGTTGGCGCGCGTCACGCCCCAGTAATACGGGAAGGGCTCGTCCACCCACTGGTACCAGTAGGCGCCGACGATGTACGGCTTCGTCTCCATATGGTCGTAGGCAATCCGCATGTTCTGGGCCTGACCGCTTTCACCCGCCCCGCCGGCGGAGTTCCAGCCGAACTCCGTGACGTAGATCGGACTGAAATCGCTGTTCGCCGCCTGTGTCACCCGCACCTGATTGAAGTACTGGTTCAGGCGAGTCGTCGTGATGATGGTGTCGCTTGCCAGGTAAAAGTGATATCCGAACAGGCTCCAGGGGTAGCGCCGCCCCGTGTTAGCTTCCATCCAGTTCCAGACGGCGGTTCGGGCGTACACCTGCTGCATATAGTCCATCGCGTGCGAAAAGCTGCCGCCGATCTCATGGGCGAACAACCCCCCGGAAACCAGCGAGATCTTGTTGTCCGTCAGAATTGACCGTCCCTCGTAGTACTCGAGTTGCTTGTAGCTCTCGGTCAGCAGATTGGCGTACACGCAAGGCAGTATATACGTGCCGCCTGCGTAACGGGGATCAACCGTATTGGGATCCGTCGTCCAACAGTTGGGCTCGTTCCAGATCTCCCACCGCTTGATCTGGTTCTTGTAACGATTCACCAGCAGGAGCACCGTGTTGCTGAAATTGACGACGTACGCGTTCATGCCGTCACCGTCAGGATCGTCATTCCAGGAGGTCTGCCCGACCGCCATGCACTCGTTGGAGAACAGCCCGAGAACAGTGAGGTTGTGGCTCAAGGCGGTCGAAATCACCGTGTCGTACGTGGCAAGGATCCCTGAATCCCAACTGGTGTGCCCGTCAAGCCGGAAATTGACACGCACGGCGCGGCATCCGGTGGCGGCGATGGCGGCGGCCTTGGCTTGGGTGAACTCGATGCTTCCGTTCCACACCGGAGCCCCGGCGTTCATCCCGTGGTACTGGTCCGCCTTTGCCGTGCCCGAATAGATCAGGCCGCAAAGAAGCAAAACCACAACAAATGGCGTGCCGGTATCCCTTGGCCGGTGGCCCATTCCTTCGCCTCCTCGCTCTCTCCGGGCCCGACCGACCCTCCGCAGGCAAGCCGAACCGGTCGGAGACGCCAACCTAAACTCAACCCCATTATAAGCGCAAACAGGGCTCGCTTACCATCTCCTGGCCTGTGCAACACCAGGAACAAGGGGTCAGCTGCAGCCGATTTCCCGGTCCGGGCCAAGGAAGCAGACCCGCGTGAACGTCCTGCGTGCCGCCCACAGACGTTCAACCCGGCCGATCGCCGCAGTTCCGAAAAAGCCTATAATGTGAATAAGAACGCAGCCCGAGGATCTCGATGACCTCACGGCAGACCGCGCTTCTTGCCGGCTGCGGCGAAACGGCACTGTCATACGAAATGACGTGCTCGCCAGACTCACAGATCTCTGACCGGCCGGCTCCGACGCGCGTCGTGCCTTCCGGGTCTGTTGCGAATGCTCGACGAGGTGAATATGAAGCCGCAGCAAAACGATTCCCTGAACCCAGGTGCCGGACGCCTTGTTTGGGTACTGCCGACCCTGGCCCTCCTTATGCCAGCCGGTTGCGCCACGACCCGCGTCGCAGCCGAACCGGATCGGGAACACGAGATCGTCTACTACGTGGACGGGGCCGGAGGCGGCGGACCGATCGCAGATTGGAGCCGCGGCGTTCGGGCGGGATTGCGCCAGGCGGGTTATCGCGGTGCATTCGTCAACTATGTTTGGCAGACGGGACTGGGAGCCCTGGCCGACCAGCAAACCAGCAAGGCGTACAAGCGGTCAAAGGCGGCAGGCCTCGCCCGACTCATCAGACAACACCTTGACGAACACCCAAACGCTGAAGTCAGCATCATTGCCCTCTCGGCCGGGACCGCGATTGCCGTGTTCGCACTCGAAGCCCTGCCGACGGAGCGACAGGTACACGATGTCTTCCTGCTCGGCTCGTCGATGAGCGCCAACTATGACCTCACCGCCGCCCTGAAGCGCGTCAGACATCACATGTACGTCTACACATCGCCGGACGACTCGGTGTTGAGCTTCTTCGTGCCTCTTACAGGTACTGCTGACCGTCGGTTTTGCGGTCAGTGCTCGGCCGGTCTCTATGGCTTCCGCATGCCCGCCAACGCCAACGCCGAAACCCGTAGCCTCTACTCCAAGGTTGAAAACATCGCCCCGAAAACCGGTGCCGACGCGCAGAACGAAGCCGTCGGCCACACCGGGCAAGCCGGCGCCAGGTTCATCCGCGAACGCATCGCCCCACTCATTCTTCACGAAGGGCCGCGTTTTACCGTCGCCGACAGCGGCGCAAACGGCCCGCCGTCCGGATACGCCTCGACTCGCCCTTCCTTGAATTAAACCTGATCCGAACCTTCAGCCGGTCAGCACCACCGTTTCCGTCTTTCTGCGCTCGGCGGGAAGTGTCCCAATCCCAAGCGCATGGCCGATCCGCATGGCGTGAATGGGCCAATCTGTGACCGCCCGTGTGGTCCAAGCCGCAGCAGACGCCTACCATCGACGCGTGCGAACAAACGTGTTTCAAGGCGTCGTTACGCCATCCATTCCGTCTGAGGCTTCGATATGCAAGAGAGGTGCTGATATGAGAAAACACAAATTGGGAGCGGCTGCAATCGTCACAGCCGCCGGGGTTGGTGGTGCAGCTCTGTTTTCAGGCTGCGGCGGTGGAACGGGTCTCTGCAGCCCTTGTACGCTCGGAACGGTCTTCACGGTCGGACAGCTGGCTAGGCCCAAAACAAGCGAACTCCGGTGGCAGTTTTGCGCGATCGGCGGCCGATCGCCGC
>DAOOIV010000155.1 GCA_035384605.1 Phycisphaerae bacterium | reverse complement strand
GGGGCCGGTGGATTTGCGGGCGTTGGCGCGATTGGCGGCGATTCTGGCGGGGGAGGTTGGGTTGGCGGATTTCTTTGTGGACATTGGCGGCTCCTTCGTTTCACAAGTTGTCAGATATTAGCTGTCAGCCATTCCTTCGGTGGGCGGAGTTCGCCCACTGCGAGATGAACACGCGGGGTGTTCCGGACAGGCGGATCGGAGCGGAGCAGACGTCCCAGGGGCTTGCGCCCCTGGCACCTGTGCCCCTTTGGGCAGAAGGCCCGTTGATAGCCGGGGAAGGCGAGAAAGGTGCATGGTGGGAGGCGAGTTGGTCCCCAAACGAATCGTTAGTCTCTTCCGTCGGGACCGGTGCGCGTTCTGGGCGCATGTTTTGGTTGCGGCCGAAGGCCGGGTTGGGCTGTTAGTCTGTTGGGTTGTTGGTCTGTTGGTCTGTTGGTCTGGTAGGTCGGTAGAAGAAGACGGAGGCTTTGACCAGTGGCGAGAGACTCGTCCGGACCGGTAGGGTGTTGGGGTGTTGGGGTGTTGGGCCTGGGGCGGCCGGGGCCTGCCCTACCGGGCTCATCGGTGAGTGCCGACTACTGATCGCTACGATCCGGCATCTTCTCACATCGACTCGGATTCCAGGCCGTAGCGTTTCATTTTCTTGTAGAGGGTCGTTCGATTGATCTCCAGCACCTGGGCGGTAATCTGCCGGTTCCAGTTGTTGGCTCGCAGGGCCTGCTCAATGATTCGCTTCTCCGGTTCTTCCAGAGCCTCCTTCAGAGACATCGGCCGGTAGCCGCCCTCGACAGCGGGCGCAGCTTCGGCAGCCTCGATCACGTTCGGCGGCAGATCGTCGACCTCGATCCGCCGGTTGCGAGTCAGTACCACGGCCCGCTCCACGACGTTTTCGAGCTCCCGAACGTTTCCCGGCCAGTTGTAGCGTTGCATCGCCTGAATGCACTCCTCCGTGAAGCCCAGGATCTGCTTGCGGCCTTCTGAGCAGTACCGTTTCAGGAAATGCTCCGCCAGAAGCGGAATGTCACCGATCCGTTCTCGGAGGGCCGGCAGTTGAATCGTGACCACGTTGACGCGATAGTAAAGGTCCTGCCTGAACCGCCCCGCCGCAACGGCCTGCGACAGATTGTCGTTGCTTGCCAGGATGACGCGAACATCGACGTTCTCGGTCTTGTTCGAGCCCACCGGCTCAAACTGACGCTCCTGCAAAACGCGAAGCAACTTGACCTGCAGAGCCGGCGTGGCCGAGGAGATCTCGTCCAGGAACATGGTGCCCTTATCGGCGGCCTTGAACTTGCCCTGCTTGTCACCGAGGGCACCGGTGAAAGCTCCCTTTACATGACCGAAAAGCTCGCTTTCCAGCAGCGACTCGGGAATTGCCCCGCAACTGACCTCGACGAACGGTTTATCGCGGCGGTCGCTCCGGTGATGAATGGCCCGGGCGATCATCGTCTTGCCGGTACCGGACTCACCCTGGATCAAAACCGTGGTCCGCGACTCCGCCACCGCCTCGATCAGGTCGAAGATCTTCAACATCTTGTAGTCGTGCCCGACGATGTTGTCGAGGTTGTAACGGAGATCCAGGGCCTCGCGCAGGCTGCGGTTCTCTCGAATCAGTGATTGCTGCTGAAGAGCTCGCTCGACCACGAGACGAATCTCATCGTCGATGATGGGCTTGGTCAGGTAGTCGTAGGCCCCCATCTTGATCGCTTCGACCGCGCTTTCGATGGTGCCATAACCGGTGATCATGATCACAACGATGTCCGGATACCTCTGCTTGATCAGCCGCAACAGCTCGAAGCCGTCCGTGTCGGGCATATTCACGTCGGTAATGACCAACTGATAGTGTTTCCGTTCCAGAGCGGTGACGGCCTCGGCAAAGTTTGCCGCGCCGGCCGCCTCGTAACCTTCAAGATCGAGGAACTCGGCCAGAGACTCCACGATGATCTTGTCGTCATCGACAATCAGAATCCGTTCTTTTCGGCCACTCACGTCTTCGCCTCCCTAGGGGCTCTTGAGAACCTAGACCTGACCGCCCCGGAGCCGGCACTCGGACGCATCGCGGTGCAGCTTTGCAGAGGTAGTCGAATGGTGAACGCCGTTCCGCCCTGGGGCCTGCGCTGCGGAATGATCTTACCGTTATACTTCTCCACAATATCCTTGCAGATGGGCAATCCGAGACCCGTTCCCTTGCCCGGAGGCTTGGTAGTGAAAAACGGCTCAAAGATCCTATCCATCTCCTCCGGCAGCCCAATTCCGTTGTCCTCAAAGCGAATGATTGCCTCCCCGTCTACAACCTGCGTGGCGATCGTGAGCGTACCACCGTTCGGCATGGCGTCGATCGCGTTCTTGATCAGGTTGCAGAACACCTGGAAAAGGTTGGTACCGCGAACGGCCGGCACGTCTTCGCTGAGGGTGCAGACGATGGAGACGCCCGCGGCAACCGCCTTATCGGACATCACTTTTACCGCCTCGTCGACGATGGTGTTGATCCCCGCATCGTCAAAAGCGGCGGCCGTACTCCGCGAGAACTCGACGAGTTCGCGCACGATCTCGGTCATCCGCAGCAGCCCGCCGCGGGCCTGAGTCAGATACTCCGTGATCTTCTCCGGTCGGCCGATCTCACCGGCTCGCAAGGCCAGGTTGATGTATCGAAGAATGCCGTCCAGAGGATTGTTCAACTCATGGGCCACTCTAGCGGCAAGATTCCCCACCGCCGCCATCCGCTCCGAGACCGCCAGCCGCTTCTCCATGCCCACCACGGCGGTGACGTCCTCAATAACCAGAATGCCCCCGCTGACTTCCCCTCCGCTTTCGCGTGCCCAAGGAATGCAAAGCAGATTCAGCAACCGCTCGCCCTGCTGGTTGTCCTGCCGGACAACCTGGTCGAATCGTTGTTCCCGCCCCCGCTCAATGACGCCCATCAGTGCTTGTCGCCAGTCCTGGTACCGCGCGTCGACGGTTCCTCTCGCAAGGGCCTCTGCGATCGAGCGGCAACCCGAGACCAGATACTCTGCGGCGGGATTGTGGTGGATGATGTTGAGGTTGCGGTCGAAGACCACTAAGCCCAGCGAGAGGCAGGTCAGGACCCGCTCTCCGGTGAAGCCCAAGTCGTACTTCGGGTCCGGGAGAGTCGCTTTTTCGTCGGTTCCATCCGGATGTGTTCCGGCCATAAGGTCCGCCCCGTGGGAAGTGATGCCTGTGGGCATCATCGGACGCAAAGCATTGCCGCAGAGCAACCTATACGATTGTCGGAGACTAAAGTCAATGTGATGCGTACATTCGGATCAACACTACGGGAGAAAGAAGGATGACTTGGGACAACGCGAGGTGTAACTTGTTAGCGGAGCGGAAGTTATGGTTATTCAGAGGACCATTTAGAATCTAGTTGATCCTCGATCCCCCGGGGAGAAAGGATGAAGTCCCGCCGGCCGACCCGCACCCTCTGAACGGACCTTAGGCCCGCAACGTAAGCAAGCTCAAAGTAGCCGGCCGTCCGGACGGGATGGTAGATCCCCCCGCTAAAGGAGAATTCGAGCAGGCCCTCGCCGTCGAACACCCGGGCCGTCTGAAGATGAATCGGCCAGTCCTGCGAAGCAGACTCGCCCACATTGGCGATCAGACCGACCACGGCGCCGTTTTCGAAGTCGAGGGAAGGTGGCGTCCCGGTCAGTTGGCATCGCGAGCAAAGCAACAACCAGTCGGTCGCATGGCTCACCAGCACCAGCGAGAACTCTTCACACAGTGGGGTAACCAGATTGGCGGGAACCTGACGTTCCGCATCCACACGGCATCGGCCGAGAGGACGAATGGTGCTCGGCTGGGCCCCCGCCAGTTGCCATGCCGGCACCTCGCCGACCACTCGGGCACCAGACTTCAAGCCGCTGCAGCCGACTGCCGCGGGACACGCGCACACCAGCATCAATGCGGCGATTCGGATCAGCCGCCCCGCCAACCGCGGTTGGCAACTGTTGTGGCAATTGCCCGGTATTGCTATAGTAGCAACCGCTTCCATGGATATGAGCATTGTTGCCCGACAAGCCGTCCGATTCAACCGGCCGCCAAGCTGCAGAGTCTGGTTCTCGATGCTCCGGAAGATGAAAAGCGGGACGAGAATCGTTCAGCCATCGGCGCGGTCGGTGTTGATGGGTCTTCGGGGACTGGCGGAGGGCAATGATCGAACGTGAGGCCGGCTTCGGCGCGGGGACCGAGAAGAGAGCCTCTATCATACGGGGCGAGCAGATCACTCTGACGCCAAGACGGAAAAGGGCAATACAAGCGTCGCGAGTTGTCGATGACGCGTCTCGCGATTTGGCCCCACCGGAAACCGCGGGAGCTCCCGCCTCACCCGGAGAGACTCGGAAATGAGAAAACTGATAGGTCCTCTGGTTCTGGCCGTACTGCTGGTCATCGCCTACTTCATGGTCAAGAATTTTGTGCGGGTTCCGATATCCGCGATCAAGCCCGAGTTTGACGTTGTCCGGCGGGGAGACCTGATCGTTCCGATCACCGCCAGCGGCAACATCCGCCCGGCGAGCGTCACCAACATCAAGAGCGAGGCCAGCGGGGAGGTTATCGAATTGCCGTTCGATCTCGATCAGTACGTGCGGAAGGGAGACTTGGTGGTTCGGCTTGACGAAACCGACGAGCAAAGAAACGTCGCCCGCGCAACTGCCGAGTATCAGCGTGCGGTCATCGCCTATGAACAGGCAAAGATACGCAAGGACCTGAACGAGAAGGTGGGGGTGGATCTGGCGAAGGCCAAGCTCGAGCAGGCGGAGGCCCAGGAGGACTTGGCGAAGCTCGAGAACGACCGTCAGGAACGACTGAAGGCCACGGACATCACCGGCCAATACGAGGCCGCGATGGTCAGGGCCAAGTACAAGCAAGCGCAGGCAGCCACGCTGGCGGCGAAGGCACAACTAAGCGAGGCCCAACTCAACGTGAAGATGGCTGAGAAGGAGGTGGCAGCAGCCGACGAGATGCAGAAAGCGGCGCAACGTGCCAAGGAAGAAGCCGAGGAACGTCTGAAGGAGACGAAGGTCTTGTCGCCGCTGGACGGCGTGGTCGTCGCCCGGCACGTTCAGATAGGCGAACTGGTTCAGAGCGGCAGGACCTCGCTGACCGGCGGAACCGTTCTTCTGGAAATCGCCGACGTCAGCGAAGTTTATGCGGTGGTGAACGTCGACGAGGCGGACATCGGCCAGGTCCGCCAGTTGTTCACGGAGACGAACCCCAGAGTGAACCCCGCGGCCACTCAGTTGGCGACTTTGCCGGAGGGTACCATCGAGACCGGGCAGAAGGTCGACCTGACTGTGGAAACCTACCCGGCCGATGAGGGGTTTTACGGCGTGATCGAGCGGATCTCGCCGCAGTCGGAAATGAGCCGGGCCATCGCGACCTTCAAGGTCTGGATTCGGGTCACCAGCCCCAACCGTGACAAACTGAAGAAGGTGTTGAACGCCCAAGTGCAGGCCAACTTCACCGCGAGGTCGGTCGCTAATGCCTTGCTGGTCAACTACGAGGCCATGAAGCCTGACCCGAGCGGCCAAGGATACGGCGTGTACGTTCCCGAGAAAGTGCCCGGCACCAACGACGAGAAGCCGAAGTTCGTGCCTTGCGAGTTCGGGGTGGACAACCGCGTTGACGTCGAAGTCAAGAAAGGCCTCGAGGAAGGCCAGCGGGTATACACGAAGTTGCCAATCAAGACCGAGCGAGAGAAGAAGCGGGAGCGGCAGCAGTCTGAAGAATAGGCGATCAGCCTGTGGCTGATGTTGGTATGACGAGATGATCCGCATCACGAACCTGACGAAGTTCTACCAGATGGGCGACTCGGTGGTGCACGCGCTGGACGGCGTGGACCTGTCGGTCGAGGAGGGAGAGTTCGTCAGCATCACGGGCGCCTCCGGAAGCGGTAAGAGCACCATGATGCACCTGATCGGCTGTCTCGACCGCCCGACCACCGGAGAGTATGTTCTGGCCGGCCAGCGGGTGGAAAAGCTCAGTGACCGGCGTCTGGCCGGGATCCGCAACAAATACATCGGTTTCGTGTTTCAGACGTTCAATCTCATCAACCGAACGACGGCCATGGACAACGTCGCCCTTCCGCTGGTCTACGCCCGGCAGGGGCACGCCCGACGTCTTGCGTCCGCCGCGCTGGAGCGCGTCGGCTTGGGCCACAGAGGCGGGCACAAGCCCAGTGAGTTGTCCGGAGGCGAACGGCAGCGCGTGGCCATCGCTCGTGCCTTGGTCAACAAGCCGCCCCTGCTGCTGGCGGACGAGCCCACCGGCAACCTGGACTCCAAGACCGGGGAGCAGATCATGAGCCTGTTTCACGAACTGCACCAGCAGGGCGTGACCATTGTTCTGGTCACCCATGAGATGGCGATCGCGGCGCAGGCTCAGCGGGTCATCCGCATGAAAGACGGCAAGATCATCGAGGACCGCCGCGTGGACGAAGCTTTCCGGGAACAACTGCTTGCCGAACGCATCGCGGCGACCACGGCGCGACTGACCGAACAAAGCAGGAGGCCGCCGGCCGCACGATAGCGTCGGCTCGAGATCATGTTCGCACTGCAAATCATGATCATGGCTCTTCGCGGACTGCAGGCAAACCTGCTGCGCTCGCTGCTGGCCACGCTTGGAGTCATCATCGGCGTGGGGGCGGTCATCTCGGCGATGTCCATTCTGGAGGGCGCCCAGCGCGACATGATTGAGCGATTCGAGTCGCTGGGGAGTGAGACGATCACGGTCATTCCCAACGTGGCCAAGAGCGGCGGCCGGGCGGTGGGCATGGCCGAAACCCTTGTCCTCGAAGACGCCGACTGGATTGCCGATCCCCGCAACTGTCCCAGCATCAAAGCCGTGGCCCCGGAAGTATCGGGTTTCGACGTGATCAAGTACTTCAGTCGCAACAGCGAAGTATCGATCCTCGGAACGAATGAAGATTACGCCCCGATGTTCAACTACCGAGTCGCGCAAGGGCGGTTCCTGACCCGGGACGACGTCGCATCGCACCAGAAGGTCGCGGTGCTCGGTTATCAGGTCGCACTCGACTTGTTCGGCAGAGCGGAAGCCGTGGGACACACGATTCGGCTCAAAGGGGCGTCGTTCCGCGTCATCGGCGTCATGGAAAAGAAGGGCAACATCGGCTTTCGCACCGTGGACTCGCAGGTCATCATCCCCATCACCACCGCTCAGAGTCGGCTCTTCGGTATCAAGTTCATCAACTCGATCTCGGCCCAGGCCGTCGAGACCAAGCTGGTTGACCAGGCCATCGACGAGATCAAGGGCGAGCTTCGCCGTCGCCACGACATCCGCTTCCGCAGCGGTCAGGAGGACGACTTTCGGGTCTTCAGCCAGGAGGAGCAGCGGCGCCAGATCGGTGAGATCGTCTTCCTCTTTCAGGTGGTTCTCTACAGCATCGCCCTGATCAGCCTCGTGGTGGGCGGCATCGGGATCATGAACATCATGCTGGTCTCGGTCACGGAGCGCACTCGGGAGATCGGCGTGCGCATGGCCGTCGGAGCCCAGCGAAGCGACATTTTGCTGCAATTTCTCATCGAGGCCGGCACCGTGAGCCTGCTCGGCGGAGCGTTTGGCGTCGGTTGCGGCTTCGCGTTCAATAATCTCCTGGAGGAAACGACCCAGATCATCGAGACCTATACGCCCGCCCGGGCCCTGGTCTGGGCCTTGTCCATGGCCATCGGCATCGGCATTCTCAGCGGCATCTATCCGGCCTACAAGGCCTCGCGGCTGGATCCGGTGGAAGCGCTACGTTATGAGTAGCGTTCATCTGTCAGCAATCAGCTTTCAGCTCTGAGCGATCCGGGTTCTGCGATCTCGAATCTGCAATCTCAGACTTGAGATCTGAGATCCGAGACTTGAGATCTGAGATTTGAAATCCGGGTTCGGCCCCCTGACCATTCACATTAGCTCGGGGCGGAATCCTCTCCGGACCTGCCATGCCAACCGCTCGGCCCGGAATCCTTTCCGGGCCCAAATGAGGATGGGAATCCTCCGCGAAGAAGGCCCCAGAAAGGATTCTGGGGCCAGCGGCGCTGCGTTATGAGCGGCTGACTGCTGACCGCTGAATGCTGAAAACTGACAGCTTATTTGAGCCCCAACACATCCATCATGTCGTATCGCCCGGCCGGTTTGCCGGCCAGCCAGACAGCCGCTCGCAGTGCTCCGCGGGCAAAGGTGTCGCGGGTGTGGGCCGAATGACTGATGCGGACGGTCTCGCCGAGGTTGCCGAAGTGGACTTCGTGCTCGCCGACGGTATCGCCGACGCGCAGTGCGTGCATGCCGATCTGACGCGGCGGGCGCCGGCCGGTGTCGCCCTTACGGCCGTAGATGACGTCTTTGTCGGCGTCGCGGCCGGTGGCCTTGACGATCGAATCGCGGAGTGACAACGCCGTCCCGCTCGGAGCATCAGCCTTGAAGCGGTGGTGAGACTCGACGATTTCGATGTCGTAGTCGTCGCCGAGGATCGAGGCCACCTGGCCGACGAGCTTGAACAGCAGGTTCATGCCCACGCTCATGTTCGAGGCCTTGAGGACGGGGATAGTCTTAGCCGCTTCCTCGATTGCGTTGTTCTGCTCGGGTGTGTGGCCGGTAGTGCCGATCACGATTGCCCGCTTCTTCACCAAGCAGTAATCGAGCCAGTGCATCGTCCCGGCCGGGCGTGAAAAGTCGATCAGCACGTCGAACTCGGTGTCGGTCCGGTCCTGGAGCGGCAAGCCGGTCTTGCCCAGACCGGCCAGTTCGCCGATGTCCCTGCCTATCGCGGGGTGTCCGGTCATTTCCAGTGCCGCCTCGACCTCGACATCCTTAAGGTCCTGAGCCAGCGCAACAACCCGCAATCCCATCTTGCCGGCCGCGCCGGTAATCGCCACGCCAATCATGTTCTGCATCTCCGCAAGCCAGAGTCGTCCCGGAACCGGCGATGATTATCTCCGCGCGATGATCTCAACTCAAGTCGCACGGCGGGCTCGCGGCCGCCGCAGTGGCCAGACGCGCTATTGGTTTTGAATCGCCAAGTTATCCATCGGTCGTGTTCTGCTTGCTCGCAACGGACGACTTGAAGGGCGTCCACCTGGCGGTAGACTGCTGGCATGGCTCGTCTGAGACGCAACAGGATCATGCTCAAGTGGCACCCTTCAGCAATGCGTCGAGCGCTCACGGTGAGCGCCCTTATCATGTCCGCGCTGGTTGTTGTTGTGAGAATCAGACTGATTCCGCAGTTCTGGCGCTACACCGACGGCATCTACTTCGACACTTTGCTCTGGTTTGTCTGCATCCCACCGATCATCCTCTTGTGGCTCGACCTGCGCCGTGTCTTCCCGCCGGGACATTGCCAGGAATGCGGGTATGACCTCGCCGGCAAGACCAGCGGCGTGTGCCCCGAGTGCGGGGAGACGATCAGCGAACGGCCGGCTCCAGAGAAGCGGCATTTGAGTCGGGCTCGACTGGGGCGCACGGGCCGGATGCTGGGACGCAAAGGCCGGGTGCTCAAATGGACGGGAGCAGCGACCTGTACCGTCATCTTCCTCGCATGGGCAGCGTCCGTTCCGCTGCAATTTGGATATGTATACGCCTATGGCGCGCCCGGCAGTCGACAAGGCTCCTATCACATCCACTTCAACGATGGAAGGATCAACATTTCTCACCTCAACCACCGTTCGCCTTACGGTTCCTATGGGTATTGCCAGCGTCGTTCTGAAAGTGCAGAGATTTCGCCGGTTTGAATATGTAGTCT
>DAOOIV010000154.1 GCA_035384605.1 Phycisphaerae bacterium | reverse complement strand
GTTGCCGCGGAGCTTGACCTTGAGGCATTTCAGTCCATCGCGGCGAATCCAGTCCGGCAGAAGAACCGGATAGCCGTCCTCGGGCTCTGAGCCGGTAAGCTCAGAGGCGTCCAGCGGATCCAACCCCCCGACCAAGTGCCAGGCCAACAAACGACGCGGCGGATCGGATGACAGGTAGTCACGCGGATACCGCCCGGCGAAGCTGACCCTGGCTCCCTCGGCCGGCTGGATGAAGTGATCGAGCGTGCTGCTCATGAACTCACTGTTGTACCTCTCATACACCGGCCGATCGACCAGTCGGCCGAAGGCGTCGTGCAGCGAGATCGCGAGGCCACAGATTTGCCTATTGGAACGGGCTCTGACGCCACCGCTCCAACTGTCAGCGGCCGCCGTGCGCGGGCGTGGGGCTTGTATCTCTTGTCCGGATGGGCATTTGGGTGTAACTTATGGGTCCTCAGTGCGGGTGCTTGCCCGCGGCCGCGAAGACGAACAGCCGGTAGCGAGAGACCGGAACAGGAATGGAGAATAAACGCAATGAGCAACCCCTTGACGAGACGACAGTTTCTGGGCAATAGCGGCAAGACGGTGGCCGGCGTGGCCGCCGGTTTGAGCGTTCTCGGGCCCCGATCGATGCTTTCTTCAGCTTGGGCGGCCGGCGCCAACAAGAGGCTTGGCATCGCCCTGATCGGCTGCGGCGGCATGGGCCGCCATAAGCTCGGCAATTTCCTGGATACCAAGCAGGTTGATGTCCTGGCCTTGTGCGATGTGGACACCGAGCAGATGGACAAGGCTGAAGCGGTCATCACCGAAAAGCTGAAGGACGCCGCCGGGCAGAAGAAGCCTCAACGCTTCAAGGATTTCCGCAAGGTTCTCGACATGAAAGAGGTCGAGATCGTCATCATTGCGACCCCCGATCACTGGCATGCCGCCCCGATGCTGCTCGCATGCCAGGCGGAGAAGGACATCTACGTCGAGAAGCCCTGCTGTCACAACATCCGCGAGGGCAAGGCTATGGTTGCCGCGGCGGAGAAGTACAAGCGCGTCGTCCAGGTCGGCACCCATCAGCGCAGCTACGAGCATATTCAAGCCGCCCGGGAATTCGTCCGTAACGGCGAACTCGGTGAGATCAGCGCGACCAATACCTACACTTACGGAAATGAATCCCCCGACGGTCTTGGCAACGAACCGGATTCCGATCCGCCCCCCACCGTGGACTACAACCTCTGGCTTGGTCCGGCCCCGGAGCGCAAGTTTAACAAACGTCGTTTCCACAGTAGTTGGAGGTGGTATTTCGACTACGGCTGCGGAATGGTAGGTGATTGGAACGTCCATCTGCAGGACATCATCATGTGGACGCTGGACACTCCGCATCCGACGTCGGTCTGCTCGATGGGCGGACATTACATCCTGGCCGACGACCGTGACACCCCCGACACGATGGTGACCATCTACAAGTTTCCACCATCGAAGCTGGCCCCGAAAGGCCACGTGCATACCTACACGCTCCGCAAAGCCAGCGGGAAGCCGTGGCATAAGGGCGGCATCGGCATGGACTTTCACGGCACTAACGGCTTTCTTCACATGACCCGGGGGGGGTGGGAAGTCGAACCCGATCTGGAGGACTGGAATCGACCCGGTTCCGAGCCGAGGATCGATCCGGTCAAGGAGATGGGCGAGTATCACAAGAAGGACGTGGAAGGACACAGCGCCCACGTCGAGAACTTCCTCGAGTGCGTTCAGAGCCGCGAAAAACCCATCGCGTCGATCGACCAGCATTACACAAGCGTCGTGGCCTGTCATCTGGCAAACGTGTCGCTGAGGGTCGGGCGACAGATTTTCTGGAACCATGAGAAGGAATTGTGCTTCATGGATGAAAAGATGACCGTCGAGGACAAGGAAGCGAACAAGTTCCTGGGCCGCGAGTACCGCAAGGGTTTCGAGCTGCCTGAGGTCTAGCGCTCCCGTTGGTTCGCGAGTATCCCCGAATGGGCGGGTGCCGCGGGCGGCTTTCGGCTTCGTCCGATAAGCGGATGCGCTGGGCTCTAAACGAGAACCATGAGCGTTCTCTGCGGAGGTCGTTCGTCGGGCACACCTGTCATGTGTCAGCCAATTCCCTCGCCAGGCATAGGGCGCCGAGATGCCCGACCGTGTGACCATACACGATCGAGGCTGACAAACCCGTGCATTGGTCCCGAATGCCTTGTGCCGGTCCAAAAAAGAGATGGACGCTGCATACGGATCTCGCATATCTCAACCAAGCCGTCAGATGTGACGACCTTATCATGGATTGGATGCTGAGGGCTCGTCATGCGCGCAAGTCGCGGGCATGTTCTGGTCGCTGCCGAAGGCGGCCTCGGTTTAAATGGCTGAATACGCAAAGAGAGATGAACTGGAATCTGCCCTCCGGCGCGAGTCAGGGGTAATCGGAGGGATTGGAGCAGGCCTCGTTGAGAATCCGGCGCCGGTGACGGCGGCCACCTCGAACGAGCGGCCCGATTGCCCGCAAGGGCGCAAAGTGCTGGTCGCCGACGATGAGCCTTCGACTCGTCGAGTGCTTGAGGGGCTTCTGACCAATGCCGGGTACGTGGTGTTTGCCGCCCCAAACGGCATGGAGGCATTACGTATTCTCAATGATGTCGGCCCGCAGATCGTGATCGCCGATTGGGAAATGCCGTTCATGAACGGGCTGCAGCTCTGCCATGAAATCCGACATTCGGAGACGGTGGGTTTCGTGTATGTGATCATTCTGACGTCGCACACTGACCGCGTGGTCGAGGCATTCGACGCCGGGGCGGATGATTTCCTGACCAAACCACCTCGAAAAACCGAGTTGCTGGCCCGTCTGAAGGCGGCGGCTCGCATTATTGATCTTGAGGCCCATCTGGCAAGGCAAAACCGGGAGATTCACAAGGTCAACGCGGAACTGAGTCTGCTCAATCGCAGGCTCAGGGAGATGGCCGCCACTGATGAATTGACCGGCCTGGCGAACCGTCGGGTCATGATGGAACGTCTGAAACACTGCTGGGAAACGGCCTCTCGCAACAACCGGCCGTTGTCCTGCATGGTAATAGATGTTGATCACTTCAAGCAGTTCAATGACAACTATGGTCATGATGCCGGTGACATGGTCCTGAAAGCCGTGGCGTCGACTCTGGCGAAGCACACTCGCTCCAGCGAACCGGTATTCCGCTGCGGTGGAGAGGAATTCGTGCTCATTTGTCCCGATACCCCAATGGAGAAGGCGGCCATGATGGCGGAATGCCTGCGCCAAGCGGTGGGGCAAGAGGAGACCAGGTACGACGGTCTGGTGTTGAGGGCCACAATCAGTATCGGTGTGTCGCAGCGAGATGCCGGCTTTCGCTGCCCGGATGATCTTCTCCGGCATGCGGATGGCGCTTTGTATGCCGCGAAGGCATCGGGCCGCAACTGCGTGCGTGTTGACGGGCCGGGGTACGACGATAGAGCGGTCGGCGACCCCGCATCAGGCGGACTCACCACCCCAAGTCCCGTCTCTGCGCAGGTCCGGTAGAACGGCGTGCGCCTACGTGAGCTCCCTGATGCCGAGCCCCGGCGCGTCGGTAAGCGTCAGTCGCCCTCCCTCTCCCCCCAAGCCTGTGAACGGATCATTGGCCAGAAGAAGATGTCCGTCCAGGTCGAGATGATCGACCATGGGTCCCAATTGTGCCGCTGCCGCGATGCCGACGGACGTTTCGGTCATGCACCCCAGCATGATCTTGAGCCCGGCCGCGCGGGCCACGTGGATCATTTTCATCGCCTGGCGAATTCCACCGCACTTGCTGAGTTTGATGTTGATTCCGTCAAAAAAGCCGACACAGAACAGGACATCCTTCACCGTGACGCAGCTTTCATCGGCGTATAGCGGTCCCAGGCCGGCTTCCCTCAGCCTCGGAAGAACGTCGTTATCGCCGGGCCTGGTCGGCTGCTCGATGAACTCAACCTTGTAATCCGCCATCAGCTTACATCGTTCGAAGGCATTCTCTGACGACCAACCGCAGTTGGCGTCGACGCGAATTGTCTTATTGGGTGCCTCCCGGCGGACGGTGTTGAGGATGATCTCGTCGTCGGGCGTGCCCACCTTGACCTTGAGAATCGGGAAGGCGGCAGCTTCACGGACCTTGGCCGCCATGACCTCCGGCTTATCGATCCCAATGGTCATCGACGTTAGAGGCATCCGCGAGCGGTCCAGGCCGAACATCTTCCACAACGGCACCTTGAGAATCTTGCCGATAAGGTCGTGAAGAGCCCCGTCGATCGCACAAATGGCGGCGGATTCGCCTGGGAATCTCTTCAGAAGGTTATCCAGAATAGCATCCAAAGCGAACGGATCATTGCCCAGCATATCGCCGATCTTTGAAAGAGTCGCTTCGGCCGAATCGAACGACTGGTGATAGAATGAGATCGGGGCAGCCTCTCCCCAACCTACCAGTCCGTCGTGCTCGATCCGAGCCAGAAGCACTGTCTTGTCCGTGCTGTCGGACATGGGCATTCTGGCGATGTTGAAAGGGTGGCGGAGTCTGAGTTGTCGACGTTCCCAGCTCAGTTTCACGATGTCATCTCCGGTTTGGGTCCAAAGCGTTCGCAATAGGCGCGGTCGAAGGCCTGGTATGCTCGCTCATCAAACAGGACGAAAACTACCTGTTCGATCTGCTGATTGTCTTGAAGGAATGACGCCACCTGCTGGAGGGCGATTCTGGCGGCCTCGGCCAGCGGGTATCCGTAGACCCCGCAACTGATCGCGGGAAAAGCAACGGTCTTGCATCCGTTTTCGACCGCCAGCCGCAAAGCGGTCTCGTAGCAACTGGCCAGGAGTTGGGCCTCGCCGGACCGGCCCCCGTGGTAAACCGGCCCGACACAATGGATCACGTACCGCGCCGGCAGGCGGTAGCCCTTGGTGATCCTGGCTGATCCAGTGGGACAACCGCCGAGTTTCCGGCATTCGGCCAGCAACTCAGGTCCGGCAGCCCGGTGAATGGCCCCGTCCACCCCGCCGCCGCCCAGAAGAGAGGTATTGGCGGCATTGACGATCGCATCTGCTGCGACCTTAGTAATGTCGCCGCGCTGCAGAACAATCCTGGTGGCCAGCGAGCTTGCCATGGGCTACGAATATAGGTGCTGAGGGTATGGCTCGTCAATGCGGGGGCAAGACCCGCCGCCGCTTGTTGCTCAGCGGCACTTTGTCATGTGGCTCAGTGGACGCTCACGTTTGTTCTGTTTTTCCGGCATCGGGCTCACTGCGCGCCAAACCATCGTAAGCGTCCGGTGAACCGCCGCCCACGCCATCATTCAACATGAAGTTGACCGAACAGCCGTGGTTGCTCGCACGCCGGCGCGATTTCGCGCAAGAAAGACCCGCCGGGACAGGATCTGTCCCGGCGGGCACTATCTCAAGACCTACGTCTGCCGCGACTGTTCTCGCTACGGGCAAGACGCTCTGTTTCCTACCAATGTCTTCACTAGCGCCATGTCGGTGGCGCTAATATTTCCGTCAGTGTTCAGGTCAAACCGAGCGTTGCCGGGAAGAGCAGGGTTTTGTCCAACTTTGGACTTAACAAACGCCACATCGGTAGCGGAAACCCCACCATCGCTGTTGACATCACCAACCAAGGCTCTGACCCAACAGTCCGTGTCACCTGCCAGCGGCAGACCCGCAAGGCTCTGCACGCAGGTGTCCAGATCAATCCTATAGCAATTCATATCCGGAAGCAGACCTGCGGCAAAACCAATGGCAAGGGTGTCGGCATCAACCATGGCCACAGACGTCGGAACGTACGAGCCCCCTCCCGGCCAATCGGTCACCGTAATACCTCCAGGATTGGTTAGTACGACAGCTTGATCGAAATCGACTTCAATCAACCGGATCCCGTTTCGCCTAGTCTCGGACTTCACCGAACTACCCGTTGCTGAAGGGTCGAGATCAATCGCCAGCGGTCCCAGAGGACCGTGGTTCCGGACGCTCCGCCAGGCAACGGCCTTCGGAGGTTCGGGTATTTCTGGGGTGACGAAGTAATCCTCCGTCTCGCCGAACTGATAACCGGCAGCGGGCCCGGACCCACCATAGCCGACTATCCCCGGTCCTGGTTGCCACGGCTGCTCCGACAGAGTGATTCGCATCCACAGCGGTAACCTGTCACCCGGAGCCCCAACCGGATGCCACGGCAGGAATGGGGGCGTGGTGAATGTGTAAGTACCAGGTCCTGCGACCGCAAGCATCTGGTTCTGGACCGCCCACTCATCTGCCAGTCCCTGCGGGCACGTCAGCATGTCATCCCAATCGCCGTCGCGATTCCAGTCACACCATGCGTTTACATAAAGCGGAGTCGCTACCATTCCTGTCACCGTCACGACATAGTTGAACTGCGCCGGACGGCAGTGCGGGAAGACCAGCGGCAACAGCAGACCGTCATCGGCACCATCCTTGTCCGGGGCGTCCGCCAAGGGAACGATGTTGTTGGTGGGATCCTGGTCCAGACCCATATCGGCCTCGTTCTCCAGCGTGACCGCGTTGCCCAGGAAGGCGACAGCGCCGGGCTGCAAATGAATCGGCCCGAAGGGTGGAGACCCTGCGGCAAACACAGTCGGGTAGTGTGCTTGTACTCCGGGAGGCCCACCCGGTGGATAGGCGGTCATAGCCGCGCCAAAGCTGTTGGTGCTGTCCGGAGCATCGCCAAGATCGTGCTTGGGCTGCTCGACGTTCAGAAGATAATCCTCGGTTTCGCCGTCCTCGAATGCGCCTGAACCATCCCAGTTCAGGGGTACCGGCCGTTCGGTGATCGAAACCCGCATCCAGACCTCGCCGGCATTCGGGCCGATCAGGAAGCCGGTGCCCGCAGGCATCAGAGCCGAAACCGGACCGTCAAAGGGGTTCGGAATCCGGAAATTGACCAGCACGTGCTCGGGCGCGTTGGCTAGCGGACACGGCGACGCTCCGCCCCACTGTCCGTTCTGGTCCCAGTCGATCAGTACGTTCACATATCCGACCGATTGGTTGGGCATATGGTTGTGAACATCCACGTCGATGTTCATACCCCAAATGGCGGTTTGACAAGGCTGGCCGAGGGAGCCGCCTCCCGGCGACATCGGGCAGAGTGCAACATTCCCTACGGCGTTGATAGTATATGCCGGCGGGAACATCAGGCCGGCGTCGCCGTCCTGGAAGCACTCGTCGGCATCATACGGGTTGAATCCCGGGCAAAGCCCTGCGTTCCCGTCCGCCTCGAAATCAAACTGCGGGCCCAGCCAGGCGCCGAAGTTGGTGTGCTGAATCCACGGGGCCGGCGGGACGTTCTTGCAGGTCGGGAAGTTGCCAATCACGCCGCTGGCCGGATAGGCGAGGACGCCCTCGGGAGCATCGCCGAACTCCAGCATTTCAGGCTGCTCCTCGCAGATATCCGCGATGCCGTTGCCATTCAGATCGGAGCAGTCGGTGCCAGGACCTTTCCAAACACCCGCAAGCTGCTGCTCGCAGGTGGTCTGATCGGTCACGAGGCACTGGATAAGTCCGGGACCAGCAGGATCCTGGTAGCAGCAGGCTCCCACCTGTCCCTCGATGGTGGACAACTCGAAAGCCAGATCCCACGATGTTCCCTGCGGGTATTCGATCGGCTGACCCTGTACCCAGCTCCAGCCCAGTGCAGGCGGCCAACCAGTGAGACCTGTCGGGTCCTGAACAGCCCAGATGCGAACGGCGTCATCCTGGAAGAAATGCGGCCGGGTCTTCCAGCCCCATGGATGAGCCGGTGGCAAGTTGTGATAAATGGCCGAGATGCTGATCCAGTAGATGTTACCGTCGGGGTTGGGCTCCTGATAGAAGTACTCGTCGGGGTTGAGGTACTGATTGAACTGGAAGCAGGCCTCGTTTTGCACGAGGCCTCGCGGATCGTAGTCATAACCCGCGAAATTCCACGTAAAGTTCGTGCAATACGTCTCCCAAATGAGTTTTCCGGGATGACTGAAGAGTTCGCCCGCGCCGGTCGGGACGTCCGTCCAGATACCGATGTGAAACGCGTCGGGCATCTGGGGCGGATCCGGCTGGGTCCAGCCGATGAACGAGCCCCACCAGTGGATGTCGGTCACAGGTCGTGGGTCGGTGCAGCGCCAGTCATCGGCAACGATGGGGGGGCCGATGTGGTACAGCGAGACCTCGTCCCAGCCGTAGAAGACCGGCTGCGGATTATGACCCGGCCCATCGTACTGCGACGGCGGCTGGCTCCACTTGGTGGTCAACGGCGGTTTCGGCTGAATAATCGGGGTCACCACCAAGTTGTGCCAGTAGTTCCAGAGCCCAGCGGGGATCTGGCCGCCAGGCGGGGGCACCGGCAGCGGCCCGCCAACCCATCGCGCGTTTTCGTCGACAACAAAAACCGCAGACTGGGTAATGTTGAACATCGGATTGTTCAGGAAACCGCTGGCGACCGGCGTGGTCGCGTTCACGCTGGCCACCATCGGCCGGATGGTAATCGTGGTCGGCACGTTCCAGGGAATCGGGCCCAGCAACCCGCACTTCCACTGCCAGGAACGGATGGCTCCCAAAGCATCCCGAATTCCGAACGAAACGTTATTGATCTGGTTGCCTTTCAGGTCAAATCTTGGGGCAGTCACCGTCACGGTGATGACCGTGTTCGTCAGATCCGGGTCCAGGCCGTACTCATACTTCCACGCGCTGGAGTACTGGCCCTCCGGAAGTGCCGTCCCCGCTCCCCAAACCATGACCAGACCCGCATCCTCGGGGTCCGGGCCGCCACCGCCGCTGCCCCCATACACATACAGTTGCCCTGTGGGCAACCTTGCGGGCATAAAGGTCGTATCGGGATAGGGTTCCCCCTCGACCCAAGAAGGCATGTGCCACTGGGCCATGTACTCCGACCACTCCGGTTCGGTCATTGGCATGACCATGCCGGCACCACCACCCCCGCCCAAGGCTTCCTGCCACTCCATTTCCGAGTCGATCAAGAAATAGGGAGTACCCACGGCCGGGGCAGCCCCGAGAAGTAATAAGGCTGTCATTGCTGCCGTTAACCCTGATTGGATCGTGATTCGCATCGTACACCTCCTTTTTTATGTGACGTACCTGTGTGTCATGCCATCATGAGATGAGTCTGGTTTTGGGGAATGCCCCTCCGCGAGGCATACAACATCCCTGCTCGGCGCCTGCGGATCCTCGCCGCATCGGAGTGCGCGCACGCGAAAGAATCGTTTTTCGCGGCATGGGTGACCAGTGGATATTCCCGCGGCTGCCTGACCACTACCCACGCGAACCCTCCGCCCCGAGTGGGAAAAAACTCTCTCAAACAAGCCGGCCACGCGAGCGATGTCTGCATCCAGACATTCTGTCTTCCGGGAGGCAGTTACGTTGTGCAGCGGGCTCAGACTTCCTGATCCCACACACCGCCCCTCGCTTCCCACAGACGGCGTCTCCTCACGCGCTTGCCACAGACTTGAGACGCTTGAGCGTTCAATATCAGGCTAACACCCCATGGATGCATTGTCAAAGGAAAAAACCGCAATCCTTTTGATGAACGTGCGTTTGCCTCGACCCGGCCACGGCAAAGGGGGTTTGCAGGACTGACAGCTATCGGCCTTACCGTTGAGGCCTGATATGTTGTGATACAGGAACCAAAGGACCGTCGAGAATACCCGCGGTCCCATGCAAAACGACGGCGAGTTCAATCATCGGATCAGACTACCCTGCCGGTGTACGTGCTTGGCGTGCTGAGGACGCGGGAGCAAGGGCCAAGAATGGCCGGAGGTACTCGACGGAGTCCTGGCCCGGTTGGTAGCAGGTGGCAGCCAGGCTGGTGAGGATCTCCCAGGTGCGTTTGCCGCGCAAGGTCTTGTTGCCGCAGGACGATTTGCGGGCGATGACCGCGGGGCGCAGGGCTCGCTCGGCCCGATTGTTGGCGGCCTCCAAGGACGGGTCGTCCAGGAAGGTGAACCCAAGTTGAACAGCCAAAGGCGATTCCAGGTTTTTTGGGGGGTGTCGAACCG